>NZ_JBFRTU010000042.1:0-51076 GCF_041474275.1 Vibrio sp. 10N.222.52.B7
TATTTAAGTCAATGACTCTATTTCCCAACATCAATCCTAAGAAAGAATTTGGAGCGATACATCGGGTTCGAACCGATGACCTCAACCTTGGCAAGGTTGCGCTCTACCAACTGAGCTAGTATCGCAATCTGAAAACGTCTTTCTCCGTTCAGGGCTGCGAATTATAAGAGCATTTTTTTGTGATGCAAGTCCTTAATGCAAAATTACGAAACTTTTTACTCAACTGCTGTAAAAGCACACAGATTTGCAAAAAAAACGGCTCTTATGTCCCTGAAAAGTTAGATAAACGTGATCATTTTATTCGACTAGATGTTAATAATCGTTTTTCGGTAGTACTGCAGCTCGGCGATCGACTCTCGAATATCGTCTAACGCAAGGTGACTTCCCGACTTAGAAAAACCATCTAACACTTCAGGTTTCCAACGACGAGTCAGCTCTTTCAGAGTGCTTACGTCAACATAGCGGTAGTGGAAGTACTCTTCTAACTCTGGCATGTGCTTGTATAGGAAACGGCGGTCTTGACCAATGCTGTTGCCACAAATTGGTGACTTACCTTTTGGTACCCATTTTTCAAGAAACTCAATGGTTTGTTGGATGGCATCTTGCTCTGAAACCGTGCTTTCTTGAATTCGCTTCACGAGGCCGCTGCCAGTGTGAGTCGTTGTACACCACTCGTCCATCTTGTCCAATTCACTCTGAGGTTGGTGAATAGCCAAAACAGGTCCTTCAGCCAGGATGTTAAGCTCACTATCAGTAACGATAGTAGCAATTTCAATGATTTTATGAGTTTCAGGATCAAGTCCTGTCATCTCTAGATCAACCCAAATAAGGTTCTGATCGCTAAAGGACATAAGGCGTCGCCTATTTGTTTATGTGTAAAAGAGGTACTATACCCAAATAACTATACTCAAACTAGCTTTAGGACCATCGAAATCACGTGGTACCAGCAACATCCTGTTTGAGTCCCCAATCATCAAGTTAGATGTGTTAAGTGAAAAATTGTGGCTAAAAAAAAGAAGTTAACCAAAGGTCAAGTACGTCGTGTACGTAGCAACCAGAACAAGCGACTCAAGAAAGAAGATTCTATCCAATGGGATGAGAACATGCTTGGCGGAACCAAAAGCGGACTCGTGATTACGCGCTTTGGCCAACATGCTGATATCGAAGATCTTGAAACTAACGAAGTTCATCGTTGTAACTTACGCCGTAGTATCGAGACTTTAGTTTCTGGTGACCGAGTGACTTGGCGCGCAGGCTTAGAATCAATGGCCGGTATTTCTGGCGTTGTGGAAGCGGTTGAGCCGAGAACTTCAATGCTGACTCGCCCTGATTACTACGATGGCCTAAAGCCAGTAGCTGCGAACGTCGACCAAATGGTTATCGTATCGGCTGTGCTACCAGAGCTATCACTTAATATTATCGACCGTTACCTAATTGCTTCAGAAACGGTAAACATCGCGCCGCTTGTTGTACTGAACAAGGTCGATCTACTGACTGATGAGCAGATTGCTGAATACCGTGAAACACTTAAAGAGTACGAGAAGATCGGCTATAAAGTGATGTTCGTGAGTAAAGAGTCTGGCTACGGCATCAAAGAGCTGGAAGCTGAACTCAAAGACCGTATCAACATCTTTGTTGGTCAATCGGGTGTGGGTAAATCAAGCCTAGTGAATGCATTAATGCCTACGCTAGACATTGAAGAAGGCGAAGTCTCTGAGAACTCAGGTCTTGGTCAGCACACAACCACGGCAGCTCGTTTATACCACTTCCCTTCTGGTGGTGATCTGATTGATTCACCAGGAGTGCGTGAATTCGGCCTATGGCACCTAGAGGCCGACGAAATCACTGAAGCCTTTATCGAGTTCAAGCCTTACCTTGGCGGTTGTAAGTTCCGTGACTGTAAACACATTGATGACCCAGGCTGCATCCTGCGCGAAGCGGTAGAAAACGGAAAGATCAGTCGATTACGTTTCGACAACTACCACCGCATCATTGAAAGCATGGTGAGTAACAAAGATAACCGTCAGTATTCACGCAACAAAAAAGCCGATCTCTAATCGCGTTTTTGTGAACAAATGTGTGCATTTACTGACAATTGGCGCGAATTTAAGTAACATCTCGCGCCCTAAACCGTCATCGACAGATTTAATTGAAAAACAATTAGCATTGGAAAATTAATACAATGGATAAGATTAAAGTTGGATTGCAGTACTGGATTCCACAACATGGATTAACTCGCCTAGTCGGCAAACTTGCGTCTGCTAAAGCGGGCGGCTTAACGACAGCGATCATCAACTGGTTCATCAAGCAATACAAAGTGAACATGGATGAAGCTCTGCATAGCGATCCAAAACACTTTAAAACATTCAATGAATTCTTCGTGCGTGAATTGAAAGAAGGCATGCGTCCCATCGCCGAAGGTGAATCTGTTATTGTTCACCCTGCAGATGCACGTGTGAGCCAATTTGGCCCAATTACTGACGGTCAACTGATTCAAGCGAAAGGCCATAACTACTCAGCTCGCGAGCTATTGGGTGGTGATGCTGCGCTAGCGGATGAATTTAAAGACGGTGAATTCGCAACGCTTTACCTGTCTCCAAGTGATTACCACCGCGTGCACATGCCATGCGACGGCACACTGCGCCAGATGATCTACGTTCCAGGTGACCTTTTCTCAGTTAACCCGTTAACGGCAGAAAACGTTCCAAACCTATTCGCACGTAATGAGCGTGTCGTTTGTATCTTCGATACGGAATTTGGCCCAATGGCACAAGTGCTGGTTGGCGCAACGATCGTAGGTAGCATCGAGCAAGTATGGGCAGGTACCATCACCCCACCTCGTGGTAACTCGGTTTACAAATGGGATTACCCTGCACAAGGTGACAAAGCAATCATCTTGAAGAAAGGCGAAGAGATGGGCCGCTTTAAGCTTGGTTCAACCGTTATCAACCTGTTCGCTAAAGATGCAATCAAGTTTGACGACACTATGCAAAATGGCGAGAAAACGGTTCTTGGTACACCTTTCGCGCACATTGCTGGCAAAGAAGCGCAAGCAAATGACGATGTTGTTACCGATTCTGCTGAGAACACTGACCAAGCTTAACAATTTGAGTTAACTCATTTAAGCTTTCAAGGCGCGTTACTTTTTCTATTTCAGAGAAGAACGCGCCTTTTTCTTAACTCTACCGATTCATTTGCTACTCAAGCTCTAACAACTCAATCTTTCAAACCCTGCCCAGCCACCTGCTGCTTCTCACTCTTGTCTCTAATTGCCCAGATAAAAGATTGACCAAAAACAAAACAACTGTCGAAACCTTAAACAACTTTTTGATTTTCCAACCCGTCTCCAAGTACCAGAAATCCAGATAACTTACTCTATTTGAAGATATTTTATTTATAGGGTCTTTGTACATGCCTAAACTCAATGTTGGCGTTCTGGTCAAGCTGTTGATTTGTTTTGCGATTCCCTTAGGCGTGTTATTCATGCCGATAGATTCAATACCAATCGATGATCTCACGCTGATTCAACACCGCCTGTTGGCGATATTCTTATTAGCAGCCCTGCTGTGGGTGCTTGAACCTGTTCCGGTATTCGCCACTTCCATTTTGATCATTGCGCTTGAACTGGTGATGATATCTGACAAAGGTTTACACCTATTTAGAAATCCACCAGCGGGGCACGATCTCGGTGAGTTAATCAAATATACCGACATCTTCGGTGCATTTTCGTCACCGATCATCATCCTTTTCATGGGTGGTTTTGCTCTTGCGATATCCGCATCCAAGTATGAACTCGATAACAACCTAGCTCGAGTGCTACTTAAACCATTTGGTACAGAGCCGCGCTTCATTATGCTCGGCTTAATGCTGATCACCGCCGTGTTCTCAATGTTCATGTCAAATACCGCAACGACGGTAATGATGCTTGCACTGCTCGGCCCTATCGTGGCATCTGCACCAAAAGGCGATATGGGTATCAAAGCGCTCGTGTTGTGTATTCCAATTGCTGCCAATACTGGCGGTATCGCAACCCCAATCGGTACACCGCCCAATGCCATCGCGCTGCAATACCTAACGGGTGAAAATACCATCGACTTCCTCAGCTGGATGATGATGGGCTTACCCTTTGTGATCATCCAACTCACCATCGCTTGGTTTCTTCTACAAAAACTCTTCCCTTCTAAAGAAAGAAACATGGTGCTCAAGCTCGATGGACAATTTAGAAAGAGCTGGCGAGCGATTGTGGTTTACATCACCTTCGCTGCGACAATCTTATTGTGGATGACCACCAAACTGCATGGCATGAACACCTATGTCGTGTCTATCATTCCATTGGCTGTGTTTACGCTCACTGGCATCATGGGTAAAGAAGAACTCAAGCTGATTAACTGGGATGTGTTGTGGCTGGTCGCAGGTGGTATTGCGATTGGTATTGGCTTAGATAAAACAGGCTTAGCCGCTGCACTCGCACACGCAATTGACTATGAATCGCTGTCACCTGCAGCTGTGGTACTGACATTGTCTATCGTGTGTTGGTTAATGGCGAACTTCATGTCAAACACTGCGACTGCCAACTTGCTGATGCCGATAGCCGCTGCGATCGGTGCATCCATGGAAAGCCTAGTTGCGATTGGTGGCCTGCAAGGCTTGCTGGTTGTGGTCGCCTTCTCTGCGTCACTTGGCATGATTCTGCCCGTATCAACGCCACCAAACTCACTGGCCTACTCGACCGGGCTTATCGAAAGCAAAGACATGGCGAAGATGGGCATCATCTTAGGTATTGTGGGCTTGCTGATGGTTTACCTCGCCCTGTTTATCATCACCTAGCACGTTAATCCCTACTAATGCCCTTCCAGATAGTAATCACGTCTTTGCTATCTGGAAGGTTTAGTGCATATTGAATCCCCCACTTCTACATTTTGACACGGACGTACACTTCAATGGGATTCGAATGGTTGGCTCTTGCTGCCGCTTTTCTTTGGGCTATCGCGAGCCTGATGTCAGTAAAGCCTGCTCAACACTTAGGTTCTTTCGCCTATAGCCGTTGGC
This sequence comes from Vibrio sp. 10N.222.52.B7, assembly GCF_041474275.1. Lineage (NCBI taxonomy): Bacteria > Pseudomonadati > Pseudomonadota > Gammaproteobacteria > Vibrionales > Vibrionaceae > Vibrio > Vibrio sp. 10N.222.52.B7. The sequence goes on from NZ_JBFRTU010000042.1 coordinate 5,050, forward strand.
GCATGGGTTGCACTGCTATCATCTTATCGAGCATGGCTTGGTTTACTGGTGGCTGGTCAACGGTCGAAGCAGACCTAGTCACGCCGATGATGCTGTCTGGGCTAATTGGCATCTTCATTGGTGATACCGCCCTATTTGCTTGTTTGAACAGAATGGGACCGCGCCAAGCAGGTTTGCTGTTCTCTTGTCACGCCGTGTTCTCGGCAATTCTTGGTTACTTCCTATTTAGCGAAAGCATGACTTCGGTGGAGCTGATTGGCTCGGCTTTGGTGTTCAGTGGTGTATTAACCGCGATATTCTTTGGTCGTCGAGGACAAGCCAACAACCAACTCGAAACCATCAAGGGCACCGTGTGGATTGGTGTAGCTCTCGGAATCACAGCGGCTATCTGCCAAGCATTAGGTGGGATCATCGCAAAACCCGTGATGCAAACCAGCATAGACCCTGTTGCCGCTTCAGCAATTCGTATGATCACCGCTTTTGTTGCTCACTCCGCATTTCGTCTAACTGGCGCTAAGCTCTCACGCGCAATTAACCCGATGAATGGTCAAATATTCGCGATTACCGCAGTGAACGGCTTTCTTGCTATGGCGGTGGGAATGACGCTGATCTTGTATGCACTGCAAGAAGGAAATGTCGGCATGGTTGCTCTGTTGTCTTCAACCACACCTATCATGTTGTTACCAATACTTTGGCTGTACACCAAACAGAGACCAAATGCCTACGCTTGGATCGGTGCCATTGTTGCCGTAGTGGGTACTGGTATTCTAGTCAGCTAGCTAGTGAAGTTAATTGGCAGCTGATTGGAAACTGAGAGTGAATAGCTAATGACTATTCACTCTCAGTAAAAACAAAAGCAAAAAGTTAAGAACGTGGGAAAGGAAAAGCCGTCACGTCATCGATGTGGTCATAACCTAACGCCAGCATGATCAGACGATCAATACCTAAAGCAACACCCGCACAGTCTGGTAAGCCCGCTTTTAATGCCTCAATCAAGTGATGGTCAATCGGTTGAGGCGATAAGCCCATCTCAATACGTTTGGCATTGTCATCTTCAAAGCGCTTGAGCTGCTCTTGTGGCTTATCTAATTCATGGAAGCCGTTTGCCAATTCAATCCCTTTAAAGTACACCTCAAAGCGATCCGCCACTCGCGGGTCCTCAGGGTTAATCTTAGCCAATGCCGCTTGTGAAGCCGGAAAGTCATAAACAAACGCAGGGACTTGTTGGCCTATTTTGGCTTCAACCCCAATACTAAACAGCAACTGCAGCAAGGTATCACGATCTTCTTCAGGGTCAGCTATATCGCTGAGCCCAAGTTTTGCTGCGGCTTGCTTTAGCGTAGCCATCGAATCTTCCAGGGGACACACACCTAACACGTCAATAAAGGCTTGTTGGTAAGTCATTCGCTCTGCTGAGCCCGATTTAAGTACCTGCTGTAACAGCAAATCCATTTCATCCATCAGGTCATGGTGATCAAAGCCAACGCGATACCACTCCAACATGGTGAACTCAGGGTTGTGGTAACGGCCATTTTCTTCGTTACGGAAAGACTTACAAATTTGGTAAATACAGCCACTGCCCGCCGCTAATAGACGTTTCATATGAAACTCAGGGCTAGTCATAAAGAACAGAGGCTGACCGTGCGCATAACCCGGCCCTACGAATTCAGTTTTGAAAGTATGCAAATGCACGTCCGTCACCGTGGCGTGGCTCATCGCAGGCGTATCCACTTCCATCACGTTTCGCTCAGCAAAGAACTGACGGATTTGATTAAGGATATCAGCACGTTGCTTTAACTGCTTAATGGTTGCGGCTGGTTGCCATGTTGAGTGCATTATTAAGTTCCATATTACTGAATTCTAGGCGACGGAAATTACCACCTTTCGCCTCTTTTGTAAGCTTCTATCTTTCTATAGATGGAAGCAAAATGTTGCTTTAATGAAGCCAGAAAATTACGTTCTACAATACAATTATCAATACAGCTTTCACATCCACATTGATAACAAAAATCATACTCAACAAGCCGTTAACACAAGTCTTGTGGGTTAATCGTTATCAACAATTCATTGCCGTGATTGCAGTCACATAACCTATAATTTCTATGCCTCCATATGCACTACCGACCTAAAAACCCAAATGCATCAACTTTTCGAATACCTTCCTCTCTTACACTGAACCTACCACTTAAGGCTTAGGGGCGCTAAATGGTTCCTACGATTTAGAACCTCCTAAATAGGCTTTTTATAATTACAAGCGGAATACTCCGCATCACACTGGAGAATAACTGTGAAGACAATTACCACAGATATCGCAGTCATCGGCGCAGGCGGCGCTGGTCTTCGTACAGCTATTGCTGCGGCTGAAGCTAATCCTGAACTGGAAGTAGCACTGATTTCTAAAGTTTACCCAATGCGTTCGCACACGGTAGCGGCAGAAGGCGGTTCAGCAGCGGTAATTAAAGACGAAGATAGCCTAGATAACCACTTCAACGATACTGTTGGCGGTGGCGACTGGCTATGTGAACAGGATGTTGTTGAATACTTTGTTGAAAACTCGACTCGCGAAATGATCCAAATGGAACAATGGGGCTGCCCATGGAGTCGTAAAGAAAACGGTGAAGTAAACGTACGCCGATTCGGCGGTATGAAAGTAGAGAGAACGTGGTTCGCAGCGGATAAAACCGGCTTCCACATGCTTCATACTCTGTTCCAGACTTCGATGAAGTACGACACAATCAAACGATTTGATGAGTACTTTGTGGTGGACCTTCTCGTAGAAAACCAGAGCGGCGTTGAAGATGGCGAAGTACAAGGCCTAATCGCGATTCACATGTCTGAAGGTGAGCTTGTTACCATCAAAGCAAAATCTGTTGTTCTAGCAACCGGCGGCGCAGGTCGTGTTTACCACTGTAATACCAACGGCGGCATCGTAACGGGCGACGGTATGGCAATGGCTTATCGCCACGGTGTACCACTGCGTGATATGGAGTTCGTTCAATACCACCCAACAGGCCTACCGGGCACTGGCATCTTGATGACCGAAGGTTGTCGTGGTGAAGGCGGTATCATCGTCAACAAGAACGGCTACCGTTACCTACAAGATTACGGCATGGGCCCTGAAACTCCAGTGGGCGAGCCAAAAAACAAATACATGGAACTGGGTCCACGTGACAAAGTTTCTCAAGCATTCTGGCACGAGCAGCAGAAAGGCAACACCATCAAGCACCCACTTGGTGATGTCGTGCACCTTGACCTTCGCCACCTTGGTGAAGAGTACCTGCAAGAGCGTCTACCGTTCATCTGTGAGCTTGCAAAAGCGTACGTAAACGTAGACCCAGCAAAAGAGCCGATCCCAATTCGTCCAACCGTTCACTACACCATGGGTGGTATTGAAACTAACGGTACCTGTGAAACTCGCATTAAAGGCCTATTCGCCGTTGGTGAATGTGCTTCAGTTGGCCTACACGGTGCAAACCGCCTAGGTTCTAACTCACTGGCTGAGTTCGTAGTATTTGGCCGCGTTGCTGGTGAAGAAGCGGTGAAACGCGCTGCTGAATTCAAAGGCTGGAACGAAGAGTCTATCGCTAAGCAAGTGAAAGCGGTTGAAGATCGCATCGCAGGCATCTTGGCTCAAGAAGGCGACGAGAACTGGGCTGATATCCGTACTGAAATGGGTCACACCATGGAAGCGGGTTGTGGTATCTACCGTCAAGAAGACTTGATGCAAAAGACCATCGACAAACTCACTGAACTGAAAGCTCGCTACAAGAAGATCAGCATTAAAGACAAAGGCAAAGTATTCAACACTGACCTACTTTACGCTATCGAAGTGGGTTACGGTCTTGAAGTTGCAGAAGCGATGGTTCACTCAGCGATCCTTCGTAAAGAGTCTCGCGGTGCACACCAACGTCTAGACGACAACTGCACAGAACGTGATGACGTGAACTTCCTGAAACACTCTCTATCTTTCTACAACGAAGATGCAGCACCAACCATCGACTACAGCGGCGTTAAGATCACCAAATCTCAACCTAAAGCTCGTCTGTACGGTGAAGCTGCAGAGAAAGCCGCTGCCGCTGAAAAAGCAGCAGAAGAGAATGCTAAGAAGAGCGAAGAGGAGCAAGCATAATGTCAGCGAATCGAATCCAAAAAATTGAAATCCTGCGTTATGACCCTGAGCACGATGCAGAACCTCACTTTCAAACCTTTGAAGTGCCGTTTGATGAAACCATGTCAGTACTTGATGCGATCGGTTACATCAAAGACAACCTAGATAAAGACCTGTCTTACCGTTGGTCTTGTCGTATGGCGATTTGTGGTTCTTGCGGCATCATGGTTGATGGCGTGCCAAAACTGGCGTGTAAGAGCTTCTTACGTGACTACCCGAATGGCTTCAAGATTGAGCCTTTAGCTAACTTCCCAATCGAAAAAGATTTGATTGTCGACATGACGCCGTTCATCGAGCGCCTTGAAGCGATCAAGCCTTACATCATTGGTAACGACCGTAAGCCAGAAGACGGCACGAACATCCAAACTCCAGAGCAAATGGCGAAATACAAGCAGTTCGCTGGCTGCATCAACTGTGGTTTGTGTTACGCAGCATGTCCTCAGTTTGGTCTAAACCCTGAGTTCATCGGCCCTGCGGCACTTGCTCTTGCTCACCGCTACAACCTAGATAGCCGTGACAATGGTAAAGCCGAACGTATGAAGCTTATCAATGGCGACAATGGCGCTTGGGGCTGTACGTTTGTAGGTTACTGTTCTGACGTATGTCCGAAGAAAGTAGACCCAGCGGCTGCAGTAAACCAAGGTAAAGTTGAGTCTTCAATGGACTTCGTTATCTCGATGTTCAAGCCAGACGGATCGCAAGTAAAAACAGCAGAGGAGGCATAATATGAGCAATCGTAAGCCTTATGTTCGTGAGATGAAGAGAACGTGGTGGAGCAACCATCCGTTCTACCGCTTCTACATGCTACGTGAAGCGACTGTACTGCCTTTGATTCTATTCACTCTGTTCCTAACCTTCGGTTTGGGTGCACTAGTGAAAGGCCCTGAAGCGTGGGCTGGTTGGTTGAGCTTTATGGCGAACCCTATCGTCGTTGGTATCAACATCGTGGCACTGCTAGGCAGCTTGCTGCACGCTCAAACCTTCTTCAGCATGATGCCTCAAGTAATGCCAATCCGTCTTAAAGGCAAATTGGTTGATAAAAAAATCATCGTACTGACCCAGTGGGCAGCGGTGGCTTTTATTTCTTTAATCGTTCTTGTTGTGGTGTAAGGAGCTTTCGTTATGAACACAAATTACAAAGTAAAACCTGTTAACCACAACCCACAACGCTCTGATGAGCCAATCTGGTGGGGCCTATTTGGCGCTGGCGGTACTTGGTTTGCGATGATCACACCAATCACGATCTTAGTGCTGGGTATCTTAGTGCCAATGGGCATCATCGATGCGGACGCAATGAGCTACGAGCGTGTGTCTGAATTCGCCACCAGCATTATCGGTGCGCTATTCATCATCGGTACGCTAGCACTGCCAATGTGGCACGCAATGCACCGTCTTCACCACGGCATGCACGACCTTAAGTTCCATGTCGGTGTTGCGGGTAAAGTTGGCTGCTACTTCGTTGCAGGCCTAATCAGCGCACTGTCTATTATCTTCATTTTTATGATTTAACAGTTAAATAGAAAACGCCTAGGTTTGACCCTAGGCGTTTATTCTATGCTAGATGATAAGTCTATATGCGTTACGGCGATTCAAACCCCACAAATCGCATCACACCCGAGAATATCTCAGCTTCTCCCTCTGCCGGCGCAGGGTTGCTCCAGGTTGGATCGCTCCAGAAGGATTTAGTCGTAATATACTCTCCATCTTGATCAACCTTATTCCAGGTGTCTTTGGCTCCTATAAATTCCTCTTCGGTTATGGTTAAGGTCACCTCACCATTCAAAATCACCCAATCGAACCCGAACAATCCCTCATCATCGTCAAAGTAGCCAGTACCGTTACTATGGAACACAACCTCTTCTTCAACTACAGCCATGACGGTGCCATTTATCTCCCAAAGATCGATGAGCTCCCAACGAGAACTTTCACTGCCATTACCTGTGAAATCAGACTCTATAAACTGAGCACCACCAACGGTACAGTTGGCGACTGCGCTGTCATAGTCCGAACGAGTGCCAAAGTCAGAGGGTTGGTCCGTAAAATCATCCCACGGTGAATCACCATCCTCACAGACCGTTACTGTTCCCTCGTAGGTAACATTTGTAAGCACCTCCTCTGAACCATCCCTAGAGATAGTTAATTCATCATCAGTTTGTGATAAAAGTACCCATTGCTCGGTTGAGGTATCTTCATAAGTTATCATCATGGTATTAGCTGAAGTTTTCATCCAACTGTTCCCATAGGTCTCAGTGCCATCATTGCCGATATAGCTCATACTGCCGTTATCATGGAAAAAGAGGGTGTTACCATCGTACTCCATCAATACCAAGTTAGTCGGGTCAAACTGCAGAGCGTTTCTATCTTGTTGCACCACGGTATCTGCCCATATCCAACTTTCAGTCACACCGCCTAACGTTTCTTCCTCGAAGAACTTAATTGACCAAGTTTGCTCCATTGACTCTAATAACGCCCAGTAAGTCGTGAAGCTCTCCGATTCATCAGAATAGCTAACCTTAATAAAGCCATCTTCTATGGCCCAGTCATCGATATAGTCACCACCCTCACTCTTCAATACATGTACAGTACCATCAGCATTGAACAAGTAATCACGAGTATCTCCATTGCCTTTAACGCGTTGGAAGTTTAGACCCTCGACCATCTCACTGGTAATGTGAGTTCGACCGCCACAATCCGTGATCGCCGTTTCGTAGTCACTCATACTCGGGATAGGTTGCCCCTCAACAGGTTCTGCATCACCGATGTAGCACTCTTCAAGCACAATCGGACGATCTTGTTGAATAATAGTATCCATCCAGATATAGCTACTTGATTGACCGTCCACAACTTCGTTCTCATAGAACTTGATTGACCACGTATCATCCAACGAATCTAACAGTGCCCAGTAAGTCGTGAAGCTCTCCGATTCATCAGAATAGCTGATCTTAACCAAGCCATCTTCTATGACCCAATCGTCAGTATAGTTACCGCCCTCTCCCTTCAATACATGCACTGTGCCATCAGCATTGAACAAGTAGTCACGAGTATTTCCATTGCCTTTAACGCGTTGGAAGTTTAGACCCTCGACCATTTCGCTGGTAATGTGAGTTCGACCGCCACAATCCGTAATCGCAAGCTCATAGTCAGCCATGATTGGGCTTGACTGATCATCGCTATCACCCAAGTAGCAGGTAAATAGGTAATCGCTCAACACTACACCATCTTCTATAGACTGTGCGGCAATACCATTGAAAGCGTACATAGTATCGTCCGACGGTTCAGCACTTGGCGCCTCAATCTCACCTACCGTAAGTTCACCATTGTACATGCTAAAGATCATGGTAGGCGTATCCCCCTCTCCCATGTAGGGCATAGCCTCAACTGGTACGGTAAATTCGACGATATCTTCACCGTGTAATGTGTAACGTAAGTAATCCGCAGTAGCGACGCGACTTGCCGTTCCTGCGTCCCAATCAAAGAAGTAATAATGCGCCGTGCCATCACTCACTAACTCGATATCAAAGTCTAGATAGAGGCCAACAGAGGTAGTAAGATCTGTGGAAACCGACTCACCGACCGACTGCGACACAATAATGTCGTCCAGACTTGTAATAGAGCTACCATCCGTATCATAACCGACGTCAGAGAACCTCACGTACGGACTACCACCCTCCCATAGGAAGTACTGGTTTACGGCTGGAGAGAAGGTAAACATTACCGCTTGTGAGCCTTCAGCGAACCTCGCCTCTTCCATGAAGTCGAACCACTCAAAGTAGACTTCATACAATGCCATACCCGATAGGTTTACCACTTCTGATTCTACTGAATAATAGAAACTGGAATTGTCTTCTGGATAGGCAATAAGTTGCTCTCCAGAGAAGTCTATCGTATAACCTACCGGAGTTTGCCAGCCGTTTTCAGTGAGCTGTACGTCCCCCTCAGCTTCAAGTGGTAGCTGGATAAAGGATTGATCACCACGGTACTGTATGAGTTCCGTAAGGGTTAACGTATCACCGCCATAACTCAAGGTTTCTTTAAACAGAATATCTACGAACGATAGTTCGCTCCCATCGCTGAAGAATCCGTAAAGAGTCCCCTCTTGCTCCGCAAACTCTTGGGCGGTAATAGTCCACTTATTTGGGTCGGTTGGATAAAGGTCTTCACCGTCATAAACGCCGTCTTCATCTGAATCAGCATTATTCGGATCTAAACCTTCGGTTGCATTCTCATGGTTATCGCCTAAACCATCACTATCAGAATCCGCCCACTCTAATGAGTCATAAGGGAAGGCATCGCTATTGTCGCCAACATAGTCACCATCACTATCATCCCATTCATTTGGATCATTAGGGAAAGCATCCTCGTAGTCTTTAAAGCCATCGTCGTCGCTATCTTGATTTAAAAACTCTGCAAGATAATCTTGCGCAGCTGTCTCGTCTAAGAAGAACACTCCTAGACTGTTATGCCAACTAAACGCTTCCTCCGTTAGGTCCATGCTCCAAGTGTCTATGCCCCTGCGATAGTAAGCATTGTGCCAAGGCCAAGGATTCTCAACATCCGGGACCATAAGCACCATATCAACGTCATTCACTCCGGTGAACGAACCAGGAACCACACCACTATCACCAAGGTTCAATGTAACCAGTGTTGGAATACCCGTATAAGTCAATAGGTAGTCTTGCGTTACAACGTGCCATTGAATTGGCCCATTGTCATCGTATTGGAAGCTGCTTGTAGGTAACAGCGTAGCGTATCGGCTCAGGCCTGGAATGATTTGATCATCAATAAGCTCCAACTCTGTGCCATCAGCACGGGCATCCTCTACCTGTTGTGGTAGATCAACAACCGCTTGTGTTCCCCACTCATCAAATGAGGTAGCAACCCAAAGGCCATTAGATTGTTTCTGGTAAACGCGATAGGCCTGTCCGACATTATCAGTGTCAGTCGTAAATGAATAATCCGCTAATGGGTAGTGCTGCCACTCTATGTGTTTATTTTTTTCCACATCACTGACAGAACGAGACACGGCATTCCATTCTTGGAACAAGGTATTGATTGGATCACTATCGACAATGAGTAGTGTGTTCGTTTCCTCGTTTAGAACCGAACGCTCTCCACTTTCAAGAACATCACCATTGATTAGCACCTCTTTGCGGTAATAGTTCCAGTACGAGGTGAGATCGTCCCATTTGCCATCATTAAAGTTAAAGTCTGCGTACTCATGGAATTCACCATCTTGTGGGTTTGCCCATATTGGTGTCGAATATTCGTAGACATAGCTACCATCAGGGATATTATTAAATCGAAGTTCAACATTGATGTAACCGTCTGCACCCCAGTCCTGCTTAGACTCCACGAAACTCTGCACGTAATCCTGCGTTACAGTGGTTAAAGTCTGAGCCCATTGAGCTTGATGGGTTTGAACATCGTCGATATCAAAGCCATTTACCGTGTATTCGGTTAACGTTTCGACCGCTTGAACGCCCTCTGCGACGTCCTCAAATTCCACTGATACACTATGTATTGTATCTATTTGAGATAAGTCATTTGGGTGAACTCTAGATGTTAAGGCTACGCCTTGTTCATAGACACGACCATTACCGCCGAAACCGCCCTCAAGAGATGCATCACCCTCATCGATATAGCGCCAATACGTCTCGCTTGTTTCGGTTCTAGTACCAATTTCAAGAGACATGCCTTCGTAACGTGCAGTACCATCGAGGTTATAGTCGTACGCAAAGGTCTGGATACGAGTAAAGTCATCATTTAACAGGTGATCGACACTTTGTGTCGTGCCATATACCACATCATCAGCAGTGATATATTGAGTAGTTATGGTGGTAACAATCTCTCCGCTATTCAGTGTCTCAACCATTTCTTCGACCTCAATATCCAGTGTAATGATATCGCGATCTGTTATGTTGAAAATTGCTACATCAGTTGCACTAACATTGGCCACAACATCAGCAATTGACTTATTTCCATCCTCTGGATGAACATCGGCATTATTACCAACGCCATCACCGTCCACATCGACCCATTCGGTCGCATCGGTTGGGAATTCATCAACATCATTGTTGTAACTGTCGTTATCCGTATCGTTTGGATACGGGTCATCCTCGTTATCGCCTAAGCCATCATCATCCGTATCTGCCCATTCGGTCGCATCGGTTGGGAATTCATCGGCATTATTACCAACGCCATCACCGTCCGTATCTAAGGACTCGTTGGGATCCGATGGGAATTTATCGGCATTATTACCAACACCATCACCGTCCGTATCTGCCCATTCGGTTGGGTCATTATCAAATACATCTTGATTGTCACCATAGCCATCAGAGTCATTATCAGCCCACTCAGTTGGATCTTGTGGGAAGACATCATCAATACTGTCTACCCCATCCGAATCATGGTCACCAGCACGAGAACGATCCGTTGGAAACGCATCATTGGCATCAGGGTAGATGTCATCTTCTCCGTCCACCGTATCATCATTTAGGTCGGCATTATTACCGATCTCATCACCATCGGAGTCCAGACTTTCATCGGGATCATTCGGAAAGTCATCTAAGTCATTGGGGACGCCGTCATCATCTGTGTCATTAGAAAAATCGACACCCTCTGTCGCACCACCAACATTATCAAATGTCTTATCGCTATCACCTGCAACTTCTTCAATTTTCTTTTTGATTTCATTATTCACAGATGCAATCACAGAGATAAACTTAGTCCCTTTATCTTCACTTTCAGCAACTTCTTGCAACTCTTGAGGAGATGAAGGCAAAACATTTGAATCAACCAAGTTTTCAGCGGCATAAGCGGCAGCCTCAACACCTGACTCAACAAAATCACCTAAGATTTCATCTTCATCTAAGCCTAGCTGATCAGCGACTTGCTGAATGGCAGCTTGCTTTGCTGCTTCAACCGCAGCAGCATCGTCAGAATCTGTAGTGTTTTGCTCGATCAATACGTGAACTAGCGTACTCAAAGGGGTGACATCTTTTTCACCTGGAGGGGCTGACATAATATAGTCGTCAGACACCGTAACATCAGGTTCATCTTCATCAATCGTCTGCCCGGAGATCGCTTGCACAACGACAGGGTACTGTTCAGGGTTGTCGACATCGGTGACGTCTAAATCTGCAACTCCGCCATCACCAGAAATAGCATTAGGCTCACCGTCGTCTAAGACGTAGTTACCGTTAAGGTCTAACCAAATTCGAGCATGACGTAAATAACCATCAATTGCAGTCACACTGTATTTAGTCGTTTCAGCTGGGGAGCTGGGAGTCGAGGGAGTCTCACTCGGAGTCGTGGTTGACACGGTTGTATCATCGTCATCACATCCTGAAAGCCCGACGATACTAACCAAACCAAGAGCCAACGTAATTGCATTAAGTCTCATATCAATACCCACATAGTTGCTTAATAACATCGCGTATAAAGCTAGTAGACTCTACTCATTCTAACAATATTGTAATCAGCTTCCCTTCCCACCACACACATTCACAAAATCAATATTAAACAGTCACATATTGAATTGAGAGATTTTTGTTGCGATATATAAACGCCAACAACACCTTGTAAATCTATAAGTTAGATAAAATTTTTGATTTTCATCCAGAATACAACCAAAATATGACACTAGTCACATAATGTAGCCTTGTAACCAAGGTGAATCGCATCTGGCTTACTCACTCTTGATTTTCCAGCTCTTCGTATCTCGCATCTCGTATTACTCGTATCTGCTCTTCCCCAATCTTGAGGTACAAAAAAAGGCCGCCTAAGCGACCTTTTTCAGATACTTGAAGTCAATTACTTCACACGACCAACGTATTCGCCAGTACGAGTATCAACTTTAACAACTTCACCGATTGCGATGAATAGAGGTACGCGAACTACCGCGCCAGTTGCTAGAGTTGCAGGCTTACCGCCAGTACCTTGTGTGTCGCCTTTAAGGCCAGGATCGGTTTCTGTTACTGCGATCTCAACAAAGTTTGGTGGAGTTACTGTGATAGGGTTATCATTCCACAACGTTAGAGTACATACGTCGTTTTCAACTAACCATTTAGAAGTCTCGCCTACTGCTTTTGCATCAGCAGCGATTTGCTCGAATGTTTCGTTGTTCATGAAGTGGTAGAATTCGCCATCGCTGTATAGGTAGCCTAGTTCAACGTCTACAACGTCCGCTAGTTCTACTGTATCGCCTGACTTAAATGTTTTCTCTAACACTTTGCCTGACAGCAGTTTACGAAGTTTAACACGGTTAAACGCTTGGCCTTTACCTGGCTTAACGTATTCATTTTCGATAATTGAGCAAGGCTCGTTATCCATCATGAATTTTAAACCGCCTTTGAATTCATTGGTGCTTACTGACGCCATGATTTTCTCTTCCACATCTTTGAGTTAATTTCAATGCCGCATATCATAACCCGAAAAGTCGAATCTGTTGAGCAAAACTGGCTCAAACAACTATCGAATGCGATCTCTGACCCGACAAAACTGCTTGAGGCATTGGAAATAGACCCAACACCATGGCAAGCAGGCTTCGCTGCTCGTGAGTTATTTGCACTTCGGGTACCTCTTAGCTTTGTCGAACGAATGGAAAAAGGCAACCCACACGATCCATTGCTACGACAAATTTTACCGCTAAGCGAAGAGTTTGAGGTACACCAAGGCTATTCCGCTGATCCACTGGAAGAGCAAGACAACGCCATTCCTGGGCTACTGCACAAATACAAGAACCGTGCACTGATGATTGTGAAAGGCGGTTGTGCGATTAACTGCCGCTACTGCTTCCGTCGTCACTTCCCTTACCAAGATAACAAGGGCTCGAAGTCTGTTTGGCAAACCAGCCTAGACTATGTGGCTGCTCACCCAGAGATCAACGAAGTTATCTTGTCGGGTGGCGATCCACTGATGGCAAAAGACAGCGAACTAGAGTGGCTAATTCATGCTATCGCACAAATTCCACATGTGAAAACAGTTCGAATTCATAGCCGATTACCGGTTGTGATTCCCGCTCGAGTAACGGATGAACTATGCCAATTGTTAGCTCAAACTCGCCTTAATGTGGTGATGGTGAGCCATATTAACCATGCCAACGAAATTAACTTAGAGCTCAAACAAGCTTTCCACAAGCTTAAGTTAAGTGGTGCTACTCTGCTCAACCAAGGCGTGATGCTTAAAGGCGTAAACAACAGCGCTAACTCATTGAAAGAATTAAGCGAAAAGCTATTCGACGTCGGTGTTTTACCTTACTATATGCATGTACTTGATAAGGTTCAGGGCGCCGCTCATTTCTATATTTCAGATGAAGAAGCGAAACATCACTTTAAAGGATTAATCTCTGAGGTTTCTGGCTACCTAGTACCTAAGTTAACCCGTGAGATTGGCGGGCGCAGCAGCAAGACACCGCTCGACCTACACATTGAATAGAGAAGTTGTATCAATGAAACACAATACCTCAGTTGCTCCACCAGCAACCACATCTCAACCAGCGCTTAGGTTCAGCTCAAGAGGTTTCACCATCATCGAGCTGGTCGTGGTGATCGTGATTCTAGGTATTGTGTCGGTCACTGCAGCTTCTAAATTCCTCAACCTGCAAACTGATGCGCGTATCTCGACATTAAATGGCCTGAAAGGCGGAATGGAGGGTGCAAGTGCTATGCTTTATGGTAAGACATCAGCACTAGGCTTGGATAAGGCTGTCAGCGCATCGATTAACGTTGAGGGTGACGATATATTGGTCGCTTACGGTTACCCTGCAGCGATGAACGATCAAACTTGGTCAATGCTTATCGAATCCACGTTCTTGGATGCGGTTTGGGATACGGGTCGAGCTGACTGGTTCTTTACCAACACAGATGCAAATGATGGCATTATTCTTTATGCGCCTTCTAGCCGAAAAAAACAGGCTGATAACTGCTACCTTGAGTACCAAGAAGCGACAGAGACCACGACACCAGCCTTCACCTTAACAACAAGCGGCTGCTAGGTTTTAAGTAATCTTTATCAATCGTTAAGACAAAAAGTTTTTGTTCGATCGTCCGGTCTATTATTAGCATACTCGGCTCTATTCTAAATTTTTAGGAGGGGTGATATGTCACAATTTATAGAACAAACTCTCAACCTTGCCCCCTTTAGCTGGGCAGGCCTCGCTGCATGCATGCTGTGTGGTTCTTTAATCGGAATCGAAAGGCAAACACGCGGTAAACCCGTCGGAATCCGAACGTCGATTCTGATCATCAGTGGTACCTATTTCTTCCTCACCATGGCGATCAGCCTATCCCCCAACACACTCGATCAAGCTCGTGTGCTTGGTCAGATAATTACGGGTGTTGGATTTCTTGGGGCTGGTGTAATGATGACACTGGATGGCAAGATTCATGGCGTGACTTCAGCCGCAATTATCTGGGTACTCGCAGCATTAGGTATGATGATCGCACTAGGGCATCTTTCCCAATCGGTCATTATCACGCTAATGGCGCTAGTGATTCTGCTTGGTGTCGATAAAGTGGAAAACAGCTTCCAGAGCCTGCGTCGTGGTGTGCATCAGAAGTGGATGAGAAAAGGCCGCGTGAAGAAGTAACCTCAACCTGAAACAGACATTAAAAAGGCCTAGTCACACGACTAGGCCTTTGTGTATCCAACTAATTAATACACCTGAATACACACCTGATTCTTACCCGCAGCCTTTGCCTTATAGAGCTGCTCATCAGACGAACGAATACTCTGGTTTTCCCACAAGTGCCCTACGCTGTCGAACTTATACAAAGAGTAGAGCGTCGCGCCACCAGACACTGAGATATTCACCTTGTCACCTGTTGGGCATCGATAACTTTGCAGGCTAATGTCGTTTTGAATTCGCTCAAAGATCGACGAAAGCAACTCCGAAGACTCACCCGTGATCGCGACAACAAACTCTTCACCGCCAAACCGTGCCACGATATCTTGCTGCCTAACGCTGTTCAGCATCAACCGAGCAACATGGCAAATCACCTCGTCCCCCACTTTATGGCCATGCTGATCATTAACGACTTTTAAATCATCGATATCAAACACGCCAACACCAATAATCGGCTCTTCATCTTGCGCCAGTAATCGAGCCTCAAAACCACGTCGATTCAGCAAGCCCGTTAATGGGTCGCGCATTGCTAGCTCATTTAAACGCTGGTGCTCTTGTCTTGTATAGAAGCGCCATAGCCATAAAACCGAGAGCAGATACAAAACCAACAGTATCGAAAGCTGAATCTTCTCCATCTCCAATACATGCAGAAAGTGCTCGCTCTTATCTTCTTCAATACTCAGATATAGCTGGGTGTTAATGTCATCAACATACAGAGGCTTGGAATACGTAAAATCCATAAACCCGTATTTGTTTGCGCCTCGAGTACTGGTGACTTTATAGCCATGGGTAGGGTTCGATACTAGGTTCGAGACATAACCATCGACACCCAACACCCCTTTAAACTCACCATTAACGTAGATTCCTTTGGTTAAGGTCACCACTTTCTGACCTGTTAAGTAATCATCATATTGGCCGGTATACACCACTTGGTCTTGCCCTTGAGCTAAGCCAAAGCGAATCGTGTTCACCCAATAAGGCCTGCTATTCACAACCGAATCAAAGGTGTCGCCCTTAATGTAACTGGCAAAATCAGAAGGCGAAGAGATAATGAATTTCTCTTTTGAAATGAAATAAATCGCAGAGATGGTATCAATGGTATTGGCAAAATAAGCCATGGTCGGAGCGATGAACAGGCGCTTGCCCGCTTCGGTATAAAGGTCCGATTCCGGGTTGCACATCTCGCGAGGGCCAGAGAACATAAAATCAAAACGAGGGGCATGTTGCTCCTCACTGGTGAAGTAACACGTCTCACCCTCGATCTTTTTGTCATGCGAGAATACGTAGGTATCCCCATGCAGTGGATAAAGCGCAGTGATGTTGTACTCAAGCGCATTTATGATCTGTGTGAGCTCCGCTAAAGAGCGTGTTACGCCTTGGTTTTCCATTCCATACTGTTTTATCTGATTCTTCCGCTGAATCAACGAGCAACAAGCTCAAAACTACTAAAAAACTAGCGGTCAGGCCTAAGAAAGCCTTTTTAAAATCGACGGTATGGTGGTTAATCAAAGCATATAAATCATCATTAGGGATTTATCGCACATTGTACCTATAAATTCAAACATCGCAACAACAAATATAAAACAACATGCTTATTGGGTAATTTGAGAAGTTTATCGTGGAAGTAGAATTGAATGTAATAACGCCCAAACAAGGGTTTAGGCGTTGATAGGCTTAGTCTTTAATCGCGTATGCGTAACTAAAAGCTAATGCACTAACTGAACGTTGCTCGCCAATGGGAGAACCAAAGGCTAAACGACAGCGTTATTTAGCAAAGTTTACAATCGGGAAGCACGGGAAGAAACCATTGTCAGCACAGTTGATCAGACCAACTTGTACGCCTTCGATTTTGTTGGTTTTGTTGAAGATACCAACCTGAACCGTAGACACTTCTGAAAGGTTCGCAGCGCCAACATCAACCATAGTGTTACCTTCTGAGTAGTTGACGAAACTCACGTTCGCGCCTTTCACATCATTAGTAATGTTCACAGCACCCAGGTTAACACCCGTTGTTTTACCCGTGTTCCAGTTGAAGAAACCTAGAGATGCGCCGGTCATTTCTTGGTTCACTTTTGATGCACCGAAGATACCCAGGTTCACACCTGTTGTTGTTTGCGTCTCAGACATACCAACAACCGCAAGATCGACACCTTTAAGGTCGTTTACTTGTCCGTGAAGCAGAGCTAAACGTACACCGCCAACCGCATCTGAATCAGGTGCGTTGAAGCCGTTGATCGTTGAAAACATAACTGGCGATGAAGCAAATGCCGCTGGTGCCATTACCGCTGCCGACACAGCTAATACTGAAAGTAGTTTTTTCATTGGGGAGTCTCCACTGACTTATTGTTCACTTGATTAATCCATTTTTAATCAAGCATTTATTGTCCTTTATTCAACAGCTACCCATGTTAAATCAATGTAATAACTGTACTGTTGAATATAAGCCGCTAAATCATAAAGAGCAATGGTTAAGAGCAGATGCGGGATTCGAGTGAACGAGATGCGAAAAGCAAAAAAAACAGAGACCGAAACCTCCGCTCTAACGCTTATTATTCCAAACAAAAATCTAGGCGAGAAAATCAACATGTTTCACAAGCTTATAGCCCACACACTTATTGCCGCATCTAAAGCGATGTCATCCTAAAAAATTTATTGATAAAAGCTCAACAGACCTCAGGTATTCAAAAACTAATGTTCGTAAAATTCTGAAAATAAACTAAATTCTAATATAGGAATAGAACGATATGAAACAGCGGGAATAGCATGGTTAAGGAACCTACGAATAAACAGACCATTAAAGCGATTATTTCGCGTGGTTTTTTGGCTATCGTGTTATTTTTAGGCCTCTATATCTATGTTAGCCATGCTCTGAAGAACAAAGAGCAGGACATGATTAATCTCCAGCTCAGTCTTTCTGAAGCTTATAGCGTTATGCTCTCTGTCAGACGACAAGAGCAGCAGTTTGTTTCCACAAGGCAACCAGAGATTCAAGAACAACTCAATATAAAGCGAAGTCAGCTGATCGAAAAGCTGGCTGAGATCGATGGGAAAATCGTACGAAGCGACCTCAATATTTCTTTTAATTATGCCAAAGTTGTCGAGTATCTCGACGAGTACCACACCGCCTTTACATTATTAGCCCTTGAGTTAGTCAGCATACATGGCAAGAGGGACCAAATTGGGCTCATTGAGAAACTAAAAAATGCAGCGTTGACACTTGAGCGCTTCGTACATGAATCCAATAATGTGCAGCTTGAAGAATTGACTTTAGAAACACAAGATCTCATGTATCAGTTCTTTACCGATTTTGATCAGACAACATTAGATAAGATTGTCGATTCATTGTTCAAAATCCAAGATGAAATAGAACAGAATTCCCGAACGATCAGTGCATTAGCTTCGTTTAATAATTTTAAACGCCACTTTTGGCGATTGCAGCGAGGGTTAAAGAGTGTCGGGTACAGCTCTGATAGCGGCCTCAAAGGAGAACTCACCAGCAGTATTTATCATGTTGAAGATGAGCTCAACTTACTTTTCACCGAAACACCCAAGCAGATCGCAGAGAGCCTGACGCAGATAAAGTCGTACAGCTACTTATCGACAGCCGCATTAGGAGGGGTGACGTTACTGGTGCTGCTTTATGTTGTGTGGCGTGCCAGTCAACTTGAAACTCAATTGATTGTTTCACAAGAGAAAGCACGACAAGCAAACCGTGCAAAAAGTGCCTTTCTTGCCAATATGTCTCATGAGATACGGACACCGCTTAATGGCGTGATTGGTATGTCAGAAATACTGGCAGAAACCAAACTATCCGCAGAACAGAAAGACTGCCTTGGGGCTATCTATACCTCTTCTCAAACCTTACTTATGTTGATCAACGATGTTCTCGATCTGTCCAAAATTGAATCGGGTAAACTGGAAATTAATCCACATACGACAGACTTAAGAGAGCTGCTGTTTGATAGCGTGACTCTGATTTCTTCTAAAGCTTATCAAAAGCAGATTAAGTTGGAAGTTGAAATTGATGGCGAGCTCCCAGAGTACATTCATGTTGATGGGAATAAAATTCGCCAAGTGTTGATGAATTTAGCCTCAAATGCGATCAAATTTACAGAACAAGGCTCTATCGTATTCACCGCTAAACGGCTTCCATCATTGGAAACAGAGTGTGTGGTCGAGTTTTCTGTTCGAGATACGGGTATTGGTATCGCAGCAGACCAACAAGAGCACATTTTCAAAGCGTTTTGCCAAGAAGATACCAACATCACCTCCAATATTGCGGGGACCGGATTAGGGCTTAGTATTTCGTCACGTATGGTGGAAATGATGGGAGGCTCGATAAACGTTGAGTCAGAGAAAGACGTGGGCAGTTGCTTTCATTTCCAATTAACCGTAGTGCCATCAGATCATTCTGAACATAAAAATCGTAAACAAACCGTTGTCTATTATTCAGATGCGCCATCGAAACTTTTACTCGATGACTTGTTCCGCCTTGGTTACTCACCACAACTAAAATCAATCGAAACAAACTTGGCGGCAACTGACCTCCCAGAGATCGCTTTGATGGAAGATATTAACCAAGCCAAAACACTGCATCGCTTAGCACCAGAGGTGAAAATCATCATAGTGAAAGATAATCTTAGTGATCCTATGAGTGAGTGTCATTTTATCTCAGGCTATGTGACTCTTCCTATGCTCGGTTCCCGCTTAAGTAGCATGTTGAACTCCGTGCTTGAAAGGTCACAGCCACAACCCCCTCAACATCAACCTGAGCCGATAGAAGCGACTGTACGTCAAAAAGTCCTCGTAGTTGAAGATAACCGCGTAAATCAGAAGGTGGTATGTATCAATTTAGATAAGTTAGGGATTGAATATTGGGTTGCCAATGATGGACAAGAAGCGATTGATTTATATAAAGAGCATCATCAAGACATCGGCCTTATCTTGATGGACTGCATGATGCCGAATGTAGATGGCTTTGAGGCAACAGAGCGAATCAGGCGCTATGAAGAAAACCTGCAACTTCAGGCAACACATATCCTCGCTTTAACGGCATCCGTGCTCGATGATGATATTAAACATTGCTTCGAGTGTGGAATGAACGATTATCTTCCAAAACCATTTAAGCGTGACATGATGCTGCAAAAAATTGATGAACAACAGTTTACGCACAAGGCAGGCTGACCAAGGAGCTTTGGAAAAAAGGGTGATGGTGAAGCTGAAATACAGATACGGGATGCGAATAAATAAGGCTTAAGAGCAAAAAAACGGAGACCGAAGTCTCCGTTTTCTAAAGCTTATGTGTGACTTTCTCTGCTATAGAGAAAGGGGGATGATTACATCATGCCGCCCATGCCACCCATACCGCCCATGCCACCCATATCAGGCATTGCAGGAGCTGAATCTTGTGGCTTATCAGTGATCATCGCTTCTGTTGTGATCATAAGACCAGCAACTGACGCTGCGAACTGAAGTGCAGAGCGAGTTACCTTAGTTGGATCTAGGATACCCATTGCAATCATGTCGCCGTATTCGCCAGTCGCCGCGTTGTAACCGTAGTTACCTTCGCCAGTACGAACATTGTTAGCAACAACAGATTCTTCATCACCTGCGTTCTTCGTGATTTGACGGATAGGCGCTTCCATTGCACGTAGTGCAACACGGATACCGACGTTTTGCTCTTCGTTGTCACCTTCAAGGCCAGCAACTTTAGATGCAGCGCGGATAAGTGCAACACCACCACCAGCAACCACACCCTCTTCAACTGCAGCGCGAGTTGCATGAAGTGCATCTTCTACGCGGTCTTTCTTCTCTTTCATCTCAACTTCAGTTGCAGCGCCCACTTTGATTACTGCAACACCGCCAGCTAGCTTAGCTACGCGCTCTTGAAGTTTCTCTTTGTCGTAGTCAGACGTTGCATCTTCGATTTGTTGACGGATTTGAGAAACACGACCTTGGATCATTGTTTCTTCGCCCGCGCCATCGATGATGGTTGAGTTTTCTTTAGTGATAGTTACACGCTTAGCTTGACCTAGGTCTTCTAGCGTTACTTTCTCTAGGTCTAGGCCGATCTCTTCAGAGATAACCGTACCGCCAGTTAGGATAGCGATGTCTTGCAGCATAGACTTACGACGGTCACCGAAACCAGGCGCTTTAACAGCAGCCACTTTAACGATGCCACGCATGTTGTTCACAACTAGAGTTGCAAGCGCTTCGCCTTCTACATCTTCAGCGATGATAAGAAGTGGACGAGATGCCTTAGCAACCGCTTCTAGAGTCGGAAGAAGTTCACGGATGTTCGAAACTTTCTTGTCGATAAGAAGAATGAATGGGCTTTCTAGATCAACAGAACCCGCTTCTTGGTTGTTGATGAAGTAAGGAGATAGGTAACCACGGTCGAACTGCATACCTTCAACTACGTCTAGCTCGTCTTGTAGAGCCTGACCTTCTTCAACCGTGATTACGCCATCACGACCTACTTTTTCCATCGCTTCAGCAATGATGTTACCTACTGTCGAATCAGAGTTCGCAGAGATAGTACCTACTTGCGCGATAGCTTTTGTATCTGCGCATGGAACAGAAAGGCCTTTTAGCTCTTCAACTGCAGCGATAACTGCTTTGTCGATACCGCGCTTAAGATCCATTGGATTCATGCCAGCAGCAACGGCTTTTAAGCCTTCAGTGATGATTGCTTGAGCAAGAACTGTTGCTGTAGTCGTACCGTCGCCCGCCGCGTCATTCGCCTGCGAAGCCACTTCTTTAACCATTTGCGCGCCCATGTTTTGGAACTTGTCTTCAAGTTCGATTTCACGTGCAACTGAAACACCATCTTTAGTGATCGTTGGTGCGCCAAATGATTTGTCTAGAACAACGTTACGGCCTTTAGGACCTAGCGTTACTTTTACTGCGTCAGCCAGAACGTTTACACCTTCTAGCATTTTAATACGTGCGTCATTACCAAATTTAACGTCTTTAGCAGCCATCTTAATTTCCTTTCAAATTCTTTGTTTCGGGGCGTCTCAGCGTTATCGCGTCATTCTGAACAGTGAGGGACGAACGTGATTCAGAATCTACTCAAATCGCACTCTGTTTAGATTCCAGATAATTCGTTCCTCATTTCTGGAATGACGATATGAATCATCCAATACTGGCTCTGATAACTTTTACTGAGAGTTAAATGAAAAATAGATTACTCGACGATCGCCATGATGTCGTTTTCAGACATAATCAGAACTTCTTTGCCGTCGATTTTTTCAGTTTTCGTGCCGTAACCTTCAGCAAAGATAACGGTATCGCCAACTTTTACGTCCAACGGTTGCACTGAACCGTTTTCTAGAATGCGGCCTTTGCCGACAGCTAGAATGATACCGCGAGTCGATTTTTCTGCGGCAGAACCAGTTAGAACGATGCCACCAGCAGATTTAGATTCAACTTCTTGGCGCTCAACGATAACTCGGTCATGTAGAGGACGGATATTCATCGGTCTTATCTCCTGATAATTTCCATTTAAATTTTGATAGTTGCCACGATTAGCGTGGGTCAAACAATATGTTGGGGGCGATGTGAAAGATCCCAAGGGGGGAACGAAAAAATTGTGAGCTAAAGTGCAGATTCTCACCCCTCATCTTTCCCTGCTTTTCGTTTACTCGTATCCCGCATCTGTTTATCCTACGCTTTTGGTTTCTATCGGCGTTTTGCATGCAAGATAAGCACGGGCTATTAACTGCCCCAATTGAGAGTACATTGCGTACCATGACCATACCGACCATATTCGGTATGGTGGCGATCTTGATGTTTAACTTGGTCGATACCTTCTTTATCTCACTGCTCGGCACACAAGCACTTGCAGCAGTGAGCTTTACCTTTCCAGTTACCTTTGCCATCAACTGCATCACCATGGGGATTGGTATTGGCTTATCGACATGTATCGGTCGATTGCTTGGCCAAGGCAGCGCACAAAATGCAGCACGCTTTACCTGTCATGGCTTATTGCTGGCTCTGCTTCTGGTCGGCTGCGCGTCTACATTAGGTATTATCGCCTTAGAACCTATGTTTACCCTGCTAGGAGCAAAGCAAGAGTTGTTGCCGCTGATATCGGAATACATGTCGGTGTGGTATCTCGCGATCCCATTTTTGGTCATCCCCATGGCAGGCAACAGCGCCATTCGTGCCAGCGGCGATACTAAAACACCCGCCAAGATTATGCTACTGGCTGGCCTTATCAATGGCGTTTTAGATCCGCTACTCATCTTCGGGTATGGGCCTTTTCCTGAACTGGGGATTCAAGGCGCTGCGATTGCCAGTGGTTTCAGTTGGTTTGGTGCTTTGTGTGGCTCACTCTACGTATTGATGGTGCGAGAAAAACTGCTTGCGCCGCCTAAGCTGACAAACATCGTCAGTGACTGGCGACAGATCTTAAAAATAGGCACCCCAGCGGCTTTGTCTAACGCTCTGAACCCACTTGCCGGCGCTATCATCATGATGATGCTGGCCAAACAAGGGACTGAAGCCGTGGCGGCGTATGGCGCAGCGCAACGTATCGAGTCCATTCTTATCATTGTGTTGATGTCTCTTACTTCGGCGCTTACGCCTTTCATGGCGCAGAACTTTGGCGCAAACAACCCACAACGCAGTTTTAAGGCACTGTTTCTGAGTATGCGTTTTGCTGTGATGTTCCAAGGTTTGATTTTCTTAATGATGGTGCCGTTGAGCATTCCTTTGGCTGCCCTGTTCTCTCAAGAAGAATCCGTCCGAGGCATATTGTGGCATTACCTGTTAGTCGTGCCCTTTAGCTATGGATTCCAAGGCATTGTGATGATGCTGATCAGTGGGATGAATGCCATGCATCAACCACTCAAAGCCTTTCAATGGAGCTTCATGCGTTTGTTTGTCTTTACCTTGCCATTCGCTTGGATAGGCAGCCAAATTGATGGTGTCGAAGGGCTGTTTATAGGCTTAGCCTTGGGGAACATTGTCGGCGGTATTTCAGGGTACTTGTTTGCGCTTCGTGTAAGGGGTAAAGCAGATACGAGATGCGAGTAACCGGGATGCGAAAAGATTTAAGAGCTTAAGAGCAGTTACGAGATTCGAAGAGCTTGAGAGCAGAAAAAGACTAAAAAAAGGAAGATGACATGGAAGACACCACTTACAAAATGTTCTATGACGCACCAATTGGCAAGATGATCATTGTTAGCAATGGTGTGTCGCTTATTGAAATTGACCATGTAAATCACGAAGAGCTAATGATTAGCAATCCAGATGACCTTTGCCAACTGGCAGCGAAACAGTTAGATGAGTACTTCGCAGGTCATCGAATAGAATTCGATTTGCCATTAAGAGCGATAAAAGGCACTGACTTTCAAAAAGTAGCTTGGCAAGCTTTAACAACCATTCCTTATGGCGAAACCATCAGTTACGGTGAACAAGCGAAAATAATGGATAACCCAAAAGCAGTAAGAGCTGTGGGTGGTGCAAATGGCAAGAACCCATTTAGTATTGTTGTGCCTTGCCATAGAGTCATCGGCGCGAATGGAACATTAACCGGCTACACCGGCGGTATGAATCGCAAAGAGTGGTTGTTAGATTTTGAGCGTTCGATCTTAAATAAAAAGAAGTAAACCTTATCTCACTAGATCAATAATATAAAATTTCGCCATCAAGAAGCGCCATTATCACCAGACAACATATCGTCTATATTTAAAATTTCATACAAAGAGGTGATGGTAATGTCCACTGATACGATTGAATCTTATGAAGATCGAAAGCGTAGAGATGGAGCTATAGCGCTAATGAAACTATTATCGTTTTCTATTGATGATAAAAAACATGACCGAGTCAATTCAGGTACTCAGATTCGAGATAAACTGGCAAAACGTAAACAATCGGTTCAAGAATCAACATCACCGTTACGCTGATAATAATACGTTCGGTTACTTTAGTTTAATCCCATAAGTGTCAATATGGGCAAGTAACTCGCTTGATGTAATTCTATGCTTAACGAGCAAGTCAACCTTGAATGGAAGCGACGACTGTTCTAAACGATCTTGCAAGCCTGCGACGACACTTAACGAAATCCCATGCCCCTCGATAACAATATCGATGTCGGAGTTATCTTTATAAGTTCCAAGGGCTCTAGAACCGAATACCCAGGCATGAATGACTAAAGCATGATTCAAAACAATATCCTCAATCAGCTTATACTGATGAGGCTTAAGGCCGACCGAGTCTGGTTTAACCAAATAACTATCGATCACATTTAACCTCTTGTTCGCATTGACCCTCTTGATCACATTTAAGCTTTAAATAGAGTGTGACTTGCCCTATCACTGGTGAAAATGACTCTAAGATCAGTGACTGAGCTTCAAGGACATTTTCCTCATCATAGGTGTGGGACAATAAATTTCGTTTTATGAGTGCTTCAAGCATAATCTCACACTGCTCCGAAGACAGGTGCTTAGCTTCTAAGGCCGTACGAAAAACGCTCCTCGGCGAAGCCACATCAAACCCTTCAAACTCAAGTAAGTCTTTAAGGGTCTTCCATGTCAGTTCGAAAGAAAATTCAAAAGTTTGTACTAACCCAGCGAGCTCTAACTCATTGTAGCTATCTTGTGAGCACGCTCTCTCAAGCCTTTGCTGCGCTTTCATTAAGTTTTGCAGTCGTTGCTTCCAACGGTCTGGGTTTGAGTTCATATAAACAGCCTAAATATAAGGTAAAAGACAAGTATAGTATGAGCCTTAAGCTACCTAATCATTCAAGAAATGTCACTCTTTCGATATTCATCAAGACTGTTCTTTTCGTCTTTTGTTTAAGGTCGTGCCCTTATGTTCTCCCCTGCATGTTTTTCTTACCCAATACCTGTCCTTAAGCTCTTCGCTACTCGTTTACCCGTATCTCACATCACGCATCCGTTCTTAAGCTCTTCTCATCTCGCTTACTCGTATCTCACATCTATAAAAAAGCCCGCACTTTGAAGTGCGGGCTTTCAAAATCGTTAAAGCTCAACGTGAGCCGCTGAGCCAAACAACTATTTAACTACTTACTATTTAACGATCACATCACCTGACATTTCTGCCGGGATTGCGATACCAGACAGAGAAAGCATCGTTGGTGCTAAGTCAGACAGCTTGCCGCCCTCTTTGAACTCAACGTCTTTGCTACCTACATAGATAAGTGGCACTGGTAGGTTAGTGTGCGCCGTGTGGATGCCGCCCGTTTCTGGGTTTACCATCATTTCTGCGTTACCGTGGTCTGCGGTGATAAGCAGTTGGCCATCGGCTTCTTTGATTGCTTCAACCACTTTACCAAGACATTCGTCTAGCGACTCTACGGCTTTAACTGCTGCATCGTAAACGCCAGTGTGGCCAACCATGTCACAGTTAGGGAAGTTACAAACGATAGCGTCGTATTTGCCGCCTTTGATTGCTGCAACTAGCTTTTCAGTCAGCTCTGGTGCGCTCATTTCTGGCTGTAGGTCGTAAGTTGCTACTTTTGGAGAAGCAACAAGTTGACGCTCTTCGCCTTCGAACTCGTCTTCGATACCGCCATTGAAGAAGAAAGTCACGTGCGCGTATTTCTCTGTTTCAGAGATACGTAGCTGCGTCTTACCTTCCTTCGATAGCCATTCACCGTAAGTGTTCTCTAGAGAAGCCGGTGGGAATGCACATAGAAGCGGGATGTCTGCTGCGTATTGAGTCAGCATCACGAAATCGATCGCTGGGAATACGTTACGAACAAAACCATCGAAATCAGGAACGAATGCACGTGTGATTTCACGAGCACGGTCGGCACGGTAGTTCATAAAGATAACCGCATCGCCATCAACGATAGCGGCAGACTCTTCGCCTTCCGCTTTGATTTCAGTCGCTTTAACGAACTCATCGTTTTCGTCACGAGCGTAAGCCGCTTCTAGGCCAGCCACTGCTGTGTCGAATGTGAACTCAGCTTTTGCTTGAGTCAGCAGGTCGTAAGATTCTTGAACGCGATCCCAGTTGTTATCACGGTCCATTGCGTAGTAACGACCAATAAGCGAAGCCACACGGCCTTTGCCTAGCTTAGCGAACAACGCTTGGAAACGTGCCAGTGTGTTTTCTGCGCTACGTGGCGGCGTATCACGGCCGTCTAGGAATGCGTGTAGGTAGATTTTCTCTGCGCCACGTTCTGCTGCCATTTCAACAGCTGCGTAGATGTGATCTTCATGAGAGTGAACGCCACCTGGAGACATAAGACCCATGATGTGAACCGCTTTCTCGGCTTTCACCGCTTTGTCGATAGCGTTCACTAGCGTTTCAGTTTGGCCGAACTCGCCGTCTGAAATTGACTTAGTAATACGAGTAAGATCTTGGTATACCACGCGACCCGCACCAATGTTGGTGTGACCCACTTCAGAGTTACCCATTTGGCCATCAGGTAGGCCTACATCTAAGCCAGAAGCCGAGATTAGCGTGTTAGGTTGGTTAGCAATAAGACCGTCTAAAACTGGTGTCTTAGCGTTCGCGATAGCGTTGTCTTGGTTGTCTTCACGGTAACCGTAACCGTCAAGGATCACTAGAGCCATTGGCTTCTTAGCTGACATAGGACTGACCTCGTTCAATTCAAAATAAATCGGTATAAAAACAAATTAGCGTAATTTTACTACAGTTTACAGTCAAAACTGTAGCGGAAGATCAAGAAAGGGCGCAGGTAGGATGATCGAATGTGAAAAAAAGCGTCATTTTAGAAGGGAGTAAAGTAGGGATATGAATACTTATATCCCCACCATCCATATTGAAAAAGCGGAACAACGGTAGCCTCACGGCTCTTCAGTTTAGAAGATTAATCTCAGTGTCATGCTCTTCATCATCGTCCTGTGATTTTAGATCATGCACTGCTGGTTGCTCTATCACTGTGGTTTTGTTGGTAACATATTGAAAGCTAAAATCATCCCACAATATTTGATCCAAACTTTCTTCAATTTCTTGATTAGATGAAATATCTATTATCATGATTACTGCCTCATATCGCTATTAAAGCTCATAGTAATTATGGACAATAAACAGAACACCTTCGAAAGAATTGTGTAAAAAACACGCTAACGGAAGGTCATAATTCAAATAACCGAACCCAATATCGGTTCTAGGCTCTAGGCTCTAGGCTCTAGAAGGAGCTCTTCTTGGTTCTGAGCAGCATTCCAAACCAAATCCCCTATCCCATCTGTCGGCTTAAACCCGGTTGGTGCATCGAGAAGAAGCTGGCGAATCGCATCATGTTGTAGGTTATGACAAGCAAAATCCAAAGATTCAAGTAGCGTGTCATATTCATTAATCGGTAAGAACACTTCTTGTGCCGTCATGATTCGCTCATGAGCGGTTGGGGATACATTATCGCCAATCAATAACTCTTCATAGAGCTTCTCACCAGGGCGCAGGCCGGAGAACTGGATTTCAATATCACCATGAGGGTTCTCTTCATTCTTAACAGAAAGGCCTGAAAGGTTGATCAAGTTTGCTGCAAGGTCTGTGATTTTGACCGATTCGCCCATATCAAGAACAAACACATCACCGCCTTTACCCATAGCGCCCGCCTGAATAACCAGCTGCGCCGCTTCAGGGATGGTCATAAAGAAACGGGTAATATCGCGGTGGGTAACAGTAAGTGGGCCACCGGCTTTAATCTGCCTTTTAAACAGAGGAATAACCGAGCCAGACGAGCCAAGTACATTGCCAAAGCGAACCATACAGAAACGTGTACCGTGCTCTTTTTGGTTCTCTTGCTCAGCCAAAGCTTGCAGGCCTAATTCCGCCATACGCTTGGTGGTGCCCATCACGTTAGTTGGGCGTACCGCTTTATCTGTCGAGATAAGCACAAACGATTCAACACCCGCTTCAATCGCCGCTTTAGCCGTATAGTAAGTCCCGTAAACATTGTTACGTACGCCTTCTATCACGTTGTACTCGACTAGAGGAACGTGTTTATAAGCCGCAGCATGATAAACCGTCTGCACACCAAAAGATTGCATTGAGGTTAACAAGCGATGCGAACGCTGCACCGAGCCTAGTAAAGGCACGATTTCAACATCGTAACCTTTGGTTTCTTTAACTAAAGAAAGCTCACGATCAATTTGGTACAAGCCAAATTCAGACACTTCAAACAACACTAATGTTTTAGGTTGTTGTTTAAGGATCTGACGACAAAGTTCAGAACCAATAGAGCCGCCAGCACCGGTCACCATCACCACTTTGCCTTTGATGTTGGCTTCCATCAGAGCTTGCTGAGGTGCAACTGCATCACGACCGAGCAAATCTTCGATAGGTACATCGGTAAGCTCATCAATTTTTGCTTTACCTGACACAATATCCGCCATTTCAGGAACAGTTTGAATCTCAACTGGCAGTTGTGCTAACAAGTCCAACACTTGCTTACGACGAGCACGAGAAGCACTGGGTATCGCGAGCAGGATTTTAGAAACGTCGTGCTTCTCAATCAACCTTTCCGCTTTGCCCAATGCAATAACGGGCAGGCCTAAAATCATCGTATTGGTGAGCGTTTTATCTTCATCAATAAACGCGCGTACTCGATAGTTTTCGGACGCTCTTAGCGCAACAGCCAATTGACGACCACCAGAACCCGCACCGTAGATCAGCACTTCTTGACGAATATCTTTTGACGTCGTCGCGACAAGATTGCGAACCACCAAACGAGAGCCGCCACATAACAAAGCTAAATAAGCACCGTAAATAATAGGCACCGTACGAGGAACTGGTTCTTGCAGGTAATACGCAAACAGAGCCAAAGATATTGCCGACAATATTGCGCCTGCCGTTACCACAAACAATGCTTGAAAGGTGAGATACCTAAGAACTGCGCGATAAAGCCCTAATTTAGTAAAAATAAGTACCGTCGTTATTACTGTTAAGCCTGTCAGTAATAAATTATCGCCATCAGTCAGAAATTGGAAATCGCCTAGCCTTGTCCACAACGCAATGTGCAGAGAAAATATAATGAGAAAAGCATCAATAGAAACACTAATAACCCGCTTTTTAAAACGAGAAAGGTGCCATATGAAGTTAAGACGTTGCATAAAATTATTCTTATTTATGAGTATTTAATAAACCACAAAGACAGCATGAGTGGGGTGTATTGAACATTATTTGAATTCGCAAAGAGAACTTGCAAAAGATAACCCGAATATTAATTCTTGCTTTAATTTTTTATTGATATAAATCCCCCAACAATTCAACAACTTTCAGCTATTGGGGTATTTGTGGCTCTTTAAGACAGTATCTTACACAAACAATGATCTTATACGTGACATTCTCAAGCCACTAAGCCCATGATTACAAGAGTAAATCGAAAATAGAAGTCTTCGTTGTAAGAGTGGGATTATCTTACTTGTCGTAAAACTCGCGATACCAATGAATAAACTCGGCCACACCTTCTTTAATCGTTACTTTCGGCATGTAACCCGTTGCTGCAAACAAGTCTTGGGTGTCTGCATACGTTTGGTAAACGTCACCAGGCTGCATTTCACGGAATTTTTTCTTCGCTTCAATGCCTAGCTCGTCTTCAATCGCCTTAACAAAATCCATTAAACTGATCGGAGAACCGTGGCCAATATTATAAACAGCATAAGGCGCAGAACTGGTTGCTGGAGAGCCAGCTTCTACCGTCCAGTCGTTATCACGCGTTGGTACTACATCCGCGATACGTACTACACCCTCAACAATATCGTTTACGTGGGTAAAATCACGCCACATATCACCATTGTTGTTAATATCAATGGTATCGCCAT
The DNA here is from genome assembly GCF_041474275.1 of Vibrio sp. 10N.222.52.B7. Taxonomy (NCBI): domain Bacteria; kingdom Pseudomonadati; phylum Pseudomonadota; class Gammaproteobacteria; order Vibrionales; family Vibrionaceae; genus Vibrio; species Vibrio sp. 10N.222.52.B7. The sequence continues at coordinate 35,609 of NZ_JBFRTU010000042.1, forward strand.
CAAGGATCTTCTTAGTGAAAATAAATGGTGCCATATCTGGGCGGCCCCACGAACCATACACGGTAAAGAAGCGTAAGCCTGTGGTAGGAATGTCGTATAAGTGCGAATAGCTGTGCGCCATTAGCTCATTCGACTTCTTGGTCGCTGCGTACAATGAAACGGGGTGGTCGACTGAATCTGAGGTTGCAAACGGTGTTTTAGCATTCAACCCGTATACTGAACTTGAAGAGGCATAAACCAAGTGTTTCACTTTATTGTGACGACATCCTTCAAGAATGTTTAAGTGCCCGACTAAGTTTGAATCGGCATAGGCATGTGGGTTTTCAATAGAGTAGCGAACTCCAGCTTGCGCGGCTAAGTGAATCACTTGATCAAATTGCTCGGCTTCAAATAAGTTAGCAACACCATCACGATCGGCGATATCCAAATGAACCAATTTGAAGTCGTCATGTTGGATGCGCTCCAAGCGTGCTTCTTTCAATGCGACATCGTAATAGTCATTCAAGTTATCGACACCAACAACTTGATGGCCTTTCGCCGTTAGCTGCTCTACCACAGCACCGCCGATAAAACCCGCAGCACCCGTTACCAAATACTTCATTTTTTATTCCTTAGTCTGAGCAGAATAGATCGCGCGTGTACACTTTGTCTTTTACATCCGCCAACTCTTGGGCCATGCGGTTTGAGACAATCACGTCACAGCCTGACTTAAACTGCTCGAAATCCGTCAATACTAATGAGTGGAAGAACTCTTTTTCTTTAAGCTCTGGTTCAAACACCACCACTTCAATACCTTTTGCCTTAAGGCGTTTCATAATGCCTTGAATACTCGAAGCGCGGAAATTATCAGAGCCTGACTTCATAACTAATCGGTAAATACCGACACGTCTTGGATTTCTTTTAATAATAGAATCGGCAATAAAATCTTTGCGTGTGGTATTAGAATCGACAATCGCGCCAATAATATTGTTCGGCACATCAGAATAGTTAGCACGAAGCTGCTTGGTATCTTTGGGTAAGCAGTAACCACCGTAACCAAATGAAGGGTTGTTGTAGTGGGAACCAATGCGAGGGTCTAAGCACACGCCATCAATAATTTGGCGCGTATCTAACCCGTGAGACTCTGCGTAAGTGTCTAGCTCATTAAAGTAAGCGACACGAAGTGCCAAGTAGGTATTAGAAAACAGCTTTACTGCTTCAGCTTCTGTGGACTCTGTGTACAGGATTTGAACGTCTTTTTTAACTGCACCTTCTAATAACAAGTTCGCAAAAACTTGCGCACGTTCAGAGCGCTCACCCACGACAATACGTGATGGATGTAGATTATCGTATAAGGCTTTACCTTCACGCAAAAACTCAGGAGAAAACATCAGGTTTTCACATTCAAGTTCCTTTTTAATACGCGCAGTATAACCCACAGGCACGGTAGATTTGATCACCATCACCGCATTTGGATTAATCGCCATCACATCTTTAATCACCGCTTCAACCGATGAAGTATTGAAGTAATTAGTTTCAACATCGTAATCGGTAGGTGTCGCGATGATGACGTATTCCGCATTGGAATAAGCCAATTCTTTATCAAGTGTCGCTATAAAGTTTAATGGCTTGTTCGCCAAGAAATCTTCAATTTCAGTGTCAACGATAGGAGTTCGTCTATCGTTAAGTAATTTTACCTTCTCTTCGATAATATCGATCGCGACAACATCATGATACTGTGATAGCAACATCGCATTTGATAAACCCACATAGCCTGTACCGGCAATTGCAATTTTCATAATAGCCAAATATGTTTGTAAATTAGTAAAAAGGGACAGCTTACGTTAATTAGATCTACTTGACTGCGTCACCAGCACCGCTACCTGTTGCCGTCATAATAATGTACTTGAAGTAATTTTTGACCGTTAGGGTATCAATCATTTGTTTATCGGTTTTTGCTAGTAGCTCTGGCGTGGACATATCAATGTTTTGCACTTGAGCTAACCCAGTAACCCCAGGTAAGACGTCATACACACCTTGTGCATCACGCTCTTTAATCAGCTCTTCTTGATTAAACAGGTTAGGACGAGGCCCGACTAAACTCATTTCACCTTTCACAACATTGATCAGTTGCGGTAGTTCGTCGATTTTGGTTTTACGTAGACAGTTACCTAATTTAGTTATTGAACCATTACTTGCCAAGTGGCTCGCTACAGACTTAGTTTCAATACTCATGGTACGAAACTTAATCAATTTAAATGGTTTCTTGTTACGACCTACACGCTCTTGGACAAAAATTGGTGAGCCCGTATCAAGTAGACCGATTATCATGACGATAAGTAAAATCGGCCACAACAATAGCAACCCAAAGAAGGCTGCGATAAAATCTAATAATCTGATCATATTTATTACTTACTCGAATTGCGCAATGAGAGCATTGCTTGTTTCATTGATAATGGTGGTTTCCAGCCAAGCACCTCTTTCAAATTTGAGGAGTCAACCTGAAGATTACCAAAGAGCTGTTCAATCATCGCGGTTTTACCCGTAAACTTGCCAGCGATGAGTAGTAATTTCACGGGAATAGGCAATTGAGTTACTTTTCGGCCTAACCCACCAACTATTGCATTTGAAAATACTTTCGTCGATATCGCTTCACCATCACTTGCTAAAAATGTATGGCCTTTAGCATTTGGACTAAGAGCACAGATAACCAAAAGGTCTGCTAAATTTTGTACAGCGATAAAGCTGCGTTGATTGTCAGCCATCCCAAAAGGAAGTATGGGCAGTTTGGTGATTAACTTAGTTAATGAACCAAAATTTCCTGGTGCATTTGGCCCGTATACCAAAGTGGGACGGACAATAGCTACTTCCAATCCAGTTTGCTTAGATATATCCCAAAGCCCCAATTCAGCCTCATACTTTGATCGCGCATAGGAATTATGAGGTTTCGCTATGTCACTAGGCAAAAAAACTCTATCGTGAGAACTGGCACCATTCACACCAATTGAACTAACAAAAACAAAACGCTTAACACCTGCCTCCGCAGCTTTTAAGGCCAACCGCAATGTCCCTTCTGTATTTACCGCTCTATATTCATCACTCGTATATGATTTACTATGTGCGAGTCCAGCTAAGTGAATAATCGAATTAACTCCATGAAAACAGTCTACCCACTCCGTTGATGCATCAATGGTCGGTACCGAGTAACTATCAGTAAACGAATGTTTTTCGCCCGAACGGACAACACAACGGAAGTTTTGATTTAATTGAATAAGATTTTGACCAATAAAGCCAGTTGCTCCTGTTACTAATATAGTCATAACTCAAACACTCACAAATTTTCTAGTCAACAATGTTAGAACTTTATAAGGTAGCTTCAATGCGATCATCGCTAGATTTGTATATATTCCATTTTCTCGGCAAGCCCGCACTATTTCCGAGTTTTGATGCACTCGCCACATTAAACCACTTGAACTTACTCCGCCTTCACGCATCTTTACTGTTATTTTAGGCACTCTATTAAGGATTATACCCTTTGAAACACAACGAGCAATTAACTCAAAATCGGCCGCAACTCTATAGTTAGTCTTATATAGCCCACACGTATTATAGACACTCTGCCTAACATAAAAAGTGGGATGCGGTAACATTAAACCAAACTTTATAAGCGATTGTTTATAGACCTTAGAACTGTAAAGGCGAGTAACTTTAGATGTGTCATGTTCTTTAACGTAAACCAAATCAGAATAAACACCATCTATTTTTTCAGAAGTAAATCCAGCCATCAATTCTGCAACACTATTTTCTGAACAAAAAAAGTCATCTGAATTTAGAATTCCGATAACATCACCGGTTGCCATTTTTATTCCTTTATTCATAGCATCATACAATCCTTCGTCTTTCTCACTGATATGTATATCTACAACTTCGGAATACTTATTTACAATCTGATTAGTGTGATCTTTAGAACCACCATCGACTACAATATATTCAATATTTTCATACGTCTGAGCCTTGATAGAATTAATCGTATCTTCTATTGTCTCAGCTGAATTATAACAAACTGTAATAATTGAAACTTTCATAATTACCTTAGTAGTAAGCGCGGGCCAAACTACCTTCACCAAAGATTGAATATTGCTCTGTAGCCGCAGGAAGTGCTACAGATTCACCTTTCGTTATCAATCGGATTTCAGTGTCAATAGTTACCATAACACTACCTGACACACAAAATAATATTTCTGCAGAAGAGACCGATATATCGATACCTTCGTTCGGAGTTAAGACGTCAAATTTAAAGTCTTCAACAGGAATAGGATAAACATCTCTTCCTCCAAGTGTTTCTGGTTTCATTGTGAGTTCAGAAAAAGGAATTGGCTCGAACTTAGTTTTGTTTACCAACTCTTCCACATCAACATGTTTTGCTGTTAGACCCGCTCTGAGAACATTGTCTGAGTTTGCCATGACTTCAACCCCTAAGCCATGAATATAAGCATGAGGGGTTTCTGCATAGAGAAACATTGCCTCACCGGGCTTGAGCTCAATAACGTTCAAAAACAAAGGAGAAAACAACCCAATATCTCTCGGGTACAGCAGTTTGAATCTCTCTATAAGTGCTGCCTCAGCCGGAAAATCACTACCATTCACTTTTAATGAGGAAGTGAGTTCTGAAATAGCTTGGCCTTTCTTCTCACCAGTTAATGCAAGTAATGCTGAGAAAAACTTTTTAAAACTCGATGAATCTGGCTTCTCTTTAAAAGGGACATAGATTTCTTCAATAGAAGAAATATTCAAAGTATCAAAGAATACTAAGATTTGCTTAAACTCTCGAAAGCCGTTCATTGCTAAATAAGGTGTAATCGCATAAACCAATTCTGGTTTATGGTTGTCATCCTTATAGTTCCGGTTCGCTGCATCTAATGGTATCGCTTTTTTATTTTCGAGAGTAAAACCTAACTCAGCTGCGACTTTAGAAGGGTGAACTTGAATAGAAAGCGGTTCTTCTGCAGCGAGAATTTTCATAAGAAAAGGAAGTGAGGACACAGATGCCTTTGCTTTACCTAGCCAATATTCAGGATTGAGAGCAATCGAATCACATAAGCTAACATCAATATCGTTAACGACAATACCGGAGCTGGCTAGAGGGTGAGCCCCCATCCAAAGCTCCGCTTGATGTTCAGAAGTTGGATTATCAATACCAAAGTAATCGCGAATCGCAGTTCGACTCCCCCACGGGAAGTTTTTTATTGGGTTCTTTAACGTGTAAATCATAAAAACTGGCGCTCAAAAAGGCGAGCTACGTCTTGTCGCATAGCTCTCCTCTCGGTTGTGTATTTATTAGAAAGAGCTAGATTGATAAGATCTTATTTATTACTTGTTCAACTAAAGTAATCGCATCTTCCATTCGTTCTGCTTCTGCATAACAACGAAGCTCTGGAGCATTTCCAGATGGGCGCAGGTGAATAATCGTGCAATTTGACAACTCAATTCTTAAGCCATCCGTATTATCAACATGAATAACATCAAGATTCTCAAAGCCTAACTTATCTAACAGCTGCTTAGTATCTTGGCGACCATTTTCCAATATCGACAAACTATTTTCCGTAGCAAAGTTTTGAATGCGGTCACTATGCGTAAAGCGCTGTGGTAGGTTGCTTACCAAGCTTTCAATCGATGAATTTCTCGCAAGGGAAAGTAACATTAGCGCAGGCAAAACAGCATCACGAGTTGGTAAAGCTTTTAGAATTTTACCATTCACCGAGATGTCCCCTCCCAACAGATACCCCCCGTTAGCTTCAAACCCAGCAATTCTTTTATACGTTTTTGCTAATTCGGAAAATTCAGCTATGACATAAGGAGAGCCAATTCGAGTTTTAGAAACAGCTTTGAACTCAACAGACTCAGCGATAATAGTGTTACAGCTAACAGGAATTGCCAACGCATCGACTTGAAGTGCTTGCGAGCAAAGCAAGCCTAGGATATCACCCCTCAACCATTCGCCGTTCTCATCAGCAACTAGAGGACGATCACCGTCCCCATCTGTTGAGAAAATAAAATCTAAATTATGCCGCTTTGACCATAAGCGAGCTTTATCTTTATCAGATTCCGCCACCGCTTCAGTGTCAATTGGAACAAACTCATTTGTACGCTCCAACGAAATAACTTCAGCGCCAAGAGATTCAAAAAGTCCTTGGTAAATATCTCTCCCGGCACTTGAATGCTCATAAATACCAACACACTTTCCTGCTAGTAAATCTGCGTCAAATAATTCGGTATAACGCGTTCGGTAAAGCTCAGCCGCTCGAACGTCTACTGTCAACTGAGGTAGCTCATTGATAGAACTAAAGTCTACTTTTTTAGTTAAGATTGCTTGTTCATCTGCTTTCGTGATCTCTCCATCAGGACGATAGAACTTAATCCCATTGCGATCAAATGGGATATGAGAGCCAGTAACCATGATACAAGGCATATTGTCTTGCATTGCGGTAAACGCCAGAGCAGGGGTAGGTATAACACCGTAGTAAATGGCATCGACACCTGCATCGGTAAGCGCTTGAATTACAGCGCTTGCCATTGCTGGGCTGCTAGGGCGATTATCAATTGCCACAGCCATTTGAGTAAAAGAAAAATTGCTACGCATTGACGCGACAAATGCGTGAGTAAATGCGGCACAAACGTCCGATGTAAACTGAGTGACGAGCCCTCGCGCACCACTAGTACCAAATTGAACGCCTGAAGCACTAAGCACTTCACTACTGATTAATTTTGTTGTCATCATTTCTATCTCAATAGGTAGTTAGTAGTCACCGCCAAACGCAGATGCTTGGGTATCAAAACGAACAATATCGTCTTCTTCTAAGTATGAACCTGAACGAACTTCAATAAGCTCTAAAGGTACCTGTCCCGGATTTTCTACAGAGTGCGGGGTCCCCACTGGAATATAAGTTGATTGGTTTTCAGTTAGAAGGAAAGTTTCATCACCTTTTATTACCTTAGCCGTACCAGACACAACAACCCAATGCTCAGCTCGATGGTGGTGCATCTGCAGTGCTGTTTTCTCTTTTGGTTTCACCAAAACTTGCTTCACATGATAACGCTCACCTGCGGATACCGTCTCATGAGACCCCCATGGGCGATATACCTCTTGATGTTGCTGACACTCTGTTCGATTGTGGTGTTTTAGTTGATTTACGATCGACTTTACATCTTGAACCTTATCCTTATCCGCGACAAGGATCGCATCTTTTGTCTCAACAACAATAAGGTTTTCCACACCAACGGTAGCAACGAGTTTATCTTGTGAATAAATATAACTATTCTGAGTCTGCTCAGTTAACACATCACCACGAGTTGCATTACCTTGTTCATCTTTATTATTCACTTCCCAAAGCGCAGACCAAGACCCGACATCACTCCAATCAGCATCCATTGGTACTACAACAGCTTTTTCTGTTTTTTCCATTACCGCAAAATCTATTGATTCGTCTGGGATTTGTGAGAATAGATCAGATGACATTCGAATAAAGTCCAGATCTTCATAATGGCTATCGTATGCGCTTTCACATGCTTTTAAGATATCTGGTCGAAACTTCGCTAACTCTTCAAGGTAGGTAGATGCTTTGAATAAGAACATACCACTGTTCCACAAGTAGCGACCATTTTCTATATACTGCTTTGCCGTTTCGAGATTAGGCTTTTCGACAAAACTATCGACGCTAAAACCTCGACTTTCATCCGTAACGGTAACTGTATCGCCGGTTTTAATGTAGCCATAGCCTGTTTCTGGCGCATTCGCCTTGATACCGAATGTAACCATATCACCACGTTGTGCATAGGGAATAGCAGCTTGTACCGATTGATGGAAAGATTGAGTATCTTTAATCACATGATCAGCAGCAAGGACCAGCATCAATGCATCTTCACCTGAAGTTTGGTTTGCAGTTAGTGCAAATTGGGCTGCTAGAGCGATAGCAGGGGCAGTATTACGCCCAACAGGCTCTAATAGTATTCCACTATAGTGGCTATCAATACGGCGAAGTTGTTCAGCAACTAGGAAGCGATGCTCTTCATTACAGATAACAAATGGAGCATTATGCTCTAGACCAACCATGCGATTAAGCGTTTGTTGAAGCATGGTTTGCTCACCAGTTACTGCTAGAAATTGCTTAGGGTATTTTGCTCGAGATAGAGGCCATAAACGGCTACCTGAACCGCCGGCCATAATTACAGGAATAAGCATAGTCAACTCGTTGTTTTTAATTAGGTAATGTTTTAGTTATTTTTGAAGTACCATTTAGTATGAATATGTACTTTACCACTGGTCAACAGTTCATCTTGTTTATACCACTGGTAACGGGAATGCTGTACATCCATGGGTAAGTTCAATTCAGAGCGAATGACAGTGAGCTTATAAGCAATCGCGACATAATGAGTCGTAAATTCATTGCCAAATACATTGTCATCATAAAGGTGTGTATAAGGTCCCAACAGTGTTGCATGAGAGAGCTTAAACTCATGTCCAAGCTCTTCTAAAGTTAAACGAGAAAGGCATCTTCAAACTTTTCATCTTTAAGAATACGACCACCAGGAACGAACCTGAAACCTTGAGCGGGTCGGTTTAAACGATCTCTAAGTAAAACTTGACCACTTTCGTCCTCAATCAATAAATCAATTGAAACCAATGGCGTAAATCACTTGAGAAAAACATTGCTTGCTTAAAAACATATGCTTTGTTTGAGCCCTTATTTTAGTTCTACCCCCAGTGTTTTAACCGCGATAAGATTCTTGGTTATCTAAGAACCACTGATAAGTAATGGTTAAGCCCTCTTCTAAACTCGTCTCAGCTTCCCACCCTAGACTTTTTAAACGAGAAACATCCATTAACTTACGAGGGGTGCCGTCTGGCTTAGTAATATCAAACTCTATTTCACCTTCAAAACCGATTACTTTTGCCAAGGTCTCAACAAGCTCACGAATAGTGCAATCCACGCCAGTGCCTACGTTTATATGACTGAGCATTTCTTGCGTATTTTCTTGATATACATCTTGAGATAGATTCATCACATAAATAGAGGCTGCTGCCATATCATTGACATGAAGAAACTCACGCATTGCTTTACCACTACCCCACGCGACTACCTTGCTGTCGCCATTCAGTTTCGACTCATGGAAGCGACGTAACAAGGCAGGAATAACATGAGAATTTTGGGGGTGAAAATTATCATTTTCTCCATACAAATTAGTTGGCATTACCGAGCGATAGTTACGACCGTATTGCCGGTTATAGGACTCACACATTTTAATACCGGCAATCTTAGCAATTGCGTAAGGTTCATTAGTCCCTTCTAATGTACCTGTCAATAAAGAGTCTTCGCGCATCGGTTGCACCGCAAACTTGGGATAAATACAAGACGACCCTAAAAATAATAAGTCTTGAATACCATGTAGATGCGCAGAGTGAATAATATTGTTTTGAATCGTCAAGTTTTGGTAGATAAATTCAGCAGGATAGGTATTGTTAGCTAAAATCCCGCCGACTTTAGCAGCCGCAAGGTAAACTTGGTCGATGTCGTGAGTAGAAAAAAACTTATTAACTGCTAGTACATCTAGCAGGTTAAGTTCATTGCGATTTTTGGTAATAACTTCTACAGAGGTGTCTTTAGATAGTTGGCGAACAATAGCCGAGCCAACCATACCTTTATGACCAGCTACAAATACTCTTTTCATACTAGTACCGATAATATAAACAGAAAAAGCAGAGCCTAGGATAAATAGCCCTGCAATATAAACCAATCAGTTACAAAGCTTAATTAGTTTTCAAGAGAGATAGCTACATCAAAGCCGTTCTCTTTTAGCACTACATGTTGTTTTGCATTATCTATATCAGAGGCAACCATTTCTGCACACATCTCTTCAACAGTGATATCTGGAGTCCAACCAAGTTTAGTTTTCGCTTTGCTAGGGTCACCAAGTAATGTTTCTACCTCTGCTGGGCGGAAGAAGCGAGAGTTCACTTTTACGATAACCTCGCCAACTTTCACTTTTGGTGCCTTTTCTTTAACAATAGAAGCCACAGTAGCGATCTCATCAAGACCTTCTCCGGAGAACTCAAGCTCGATACCCGCTTCCTTCGCTGACAAACGAACAAACTCGCGCACAGAAATCTGCTTACCCGTTGCAATAACAAAGTCTTCAGCTTGATCTTGTTGAAGCATCATCCATTGCATACGAACGTAGTCTTTAGCATGACCCCAATCGCGCAACGCATCCATATTTCCGAGCTCTAGACAAAATTCAAGGCCTTGAGAGATGTTTGCAATAGAACGAGTAATTTTACGAGTTACAAAGGTTTCTCCACGGCGTGGTGATTCATGGTTAAACAAAATGCCATTACATGCGTACATACCGTAAGATTCACGATAGTTAACTACGATCCAGTACGCATACATTTTAGCCACGGCGTATGGAGAGCGTGGGTAAAAAGGCGTAGTCTCACGTTGAGGAGTTTCACGAACTTCACCGTAAAGCTCGGAAGTCGAGGCTTGATAGAAACGAGTTTTCTTTTCCAAGCCATTGATACGAATAGCTTCAAGAAGACGAAGCGTACCCATCCCGTCTACATCAGCAACATATTCTGGTGACTCAAAAGAAACCGCTACGTGTGACATTGCACCTAAGTTATAGATCTCATCTGGTTGAATTTTCTTAACAAGTCGTATTAGATTTGAAGAATCCGTCAAGTCACCATAGTGCAATTTAATATTGGCACCTTTGTTTACCAGCTCGTCAATACGTTCTGTATTGTATGATGATGCTCGGCGAATAAGCCCATGAACTTCGTACCCCTTTTCGACAAGAAGCTCAGCTAAGTAAGAGCCATCTTGTCCAGTAATACCGGTTATAAATGCGACTTTTAAATTATTAGGCATGACAATTTCCTATAGTTTAATAACTAAAAATTTTAAGCAATTTTTGCTTATGTTTTTCTTTTGAGAATTTATCCAAGAAATGAAGATATAGATCTTGATAAAAACAGCTTCGCTCGGATGATTTAAGTCGAGTTAAACTAAGTATCAGATTCTCTAAGCTTTTGACATCTCCAGCATCAAAAATATATGGATAACCACTCCAAAACATATTTCTAATATAACCAACATCTGTTGATATAATTGGAGTTCCAACACTCATCGACTCTATAATCGATATTGGCTGACCTTCATTGAAGGAAGGTAAGATGAAAACATCATGCTCTTTGTAGATGTTGTATTTTTCATCCCCACTTATCACCCCTTTGTATTTTACACAAGGTAATGTATTTGTTATTTTTTCATATCTATTCTTGATTTTTTCATTTTCAAAGCTGCCAAAAACACTCATCTCTATTTCAATAGAAGAATCTATAATTTTTTTCATCGCATCTAAAAGTGTGAAAATACCTTTCTCTTCTGTAATATTTGAAAAGTAGAGAACTCTTAGTTTACTTTTATATTTTTTATCATTACAGAAAGGGACCTCATTTGAAAGGCAGTTGTCTAGCGTAAATACTTGTTTAGAATAGTTAAAATCAATGTAACTCTGTAACTCTGATGAGAGGCATATAATTTTATTTGTAAATAAAAATACAATCCTAATGAGCATTGCTGAAATATTTGAAGAATCCTTAAACTCCACAAAGTCGCCTCGATGAATATGTAAGATTATTTCTACCCTCCAATAGAAGACCCTAACAAAAAAAACAAGAATTACTGTTTTTAACACTCCCAAAATAGATGTAGGAAGAACAGCATAAAACTTACTGGCATTTCTAGCATTAACTTTACAACAAGCTATCTTAAAGAAAATAGAAAGTATGCTCATCAGTCTATAAAGTAAATACTTAATAGGACCTTTAGAGAAAAGAACAGTTTCATTAATCCTTATGACATTATAATCTTCGGAAAGTAGTTCAAGATTAACTGCATTAGAAACACTGATGCCATGATTAACCTCACCAGGTAGTTCACCATAAAAAATGAGGTTATTCATTAATGAGCCCCAGCTCCTTATTTAAATCATATTGCACCATCAAATCACATAATCTAGACAATTCAAAATTGGCTTTCCAACCAATTAAATCACTAGCCTTAGAAGCGTCTCCTATTAATGGTACCTTCTCATTTTCTCTATAGAAAACATCATTAACTGTAACTAAAATATTACCTTTTTCATCAAAACCAACTTCATCAGTACCACTTCCCTTCCAAAAAACTTTTATACCAATAGACAAAAAGGAAGAAGAAACAAAATCCCTTACTGTGCTTTGAACTCCTGTAGAGAAAACAAAAGTTTCGCTTTTTTCTAACTGCATAGATCGCCAGAAACCCATAACATATTCTTTAGCGTATCCCCAATCTCTTACGGCATCTAAATTACCTAATTCTAGAGTGACTGGCTTCCCTCTTGCTATATCCGCTATGATTGAAGTTATCTTTCTTGTGACAAATTTTTTATCACGTAAAGGAGATTCATGATTATACAGGATGCCGATCACTATAAATAACCCGTGATGTTCTCTGTACTGCTCAAGCATTTTATGCGCATAACTTTTAGCTATGCCGTAAGAATTCCTGGGAACTTGTAGTGTATTTTCTCTTTGAGGTGAAACATTAGATCCACCAAAAACCTCGGAGCTAGATGCTTGAAATAGTTTAATGCTCTTATCGACGCATCGAATAGCTTCAGCAAAGTTTATAGGGGCAGAAGCAGTTATCTTGTGGAGAAGAAAAGAGTTATTGTCTGAGTCAGCTACAAAACTATAGGCTGCGAAATTATATACTTCATCCGGTGACGTTTTCTTAATAAGATTAAGCACGTCATCATAATTACCTATATCGCATTTCAAAATTGAAAAGTTAGGATCTAAGATAGAAGCTTCGTGTAATTCATTTCTCGGAATACAATTATTTGCCAAACCGAAAACTTTATATCCTTTAGAAAGAAGCAAATTACACAAATAAGTGCCATCTTGACCAAAGGCTCCAGTCACGACTGCTACAGGCATATTAAATCTCACTTTTAAATATATGTTCAACTATATCGGACAACTGAGATTCATTACTACATCTTAACTTAGCAACTACTTTATCACCATTCGACACCAAACGCTCTTTTATATCTGGTTGATTCAAAAGAGTTAGAATCCTAGTTTTTAACTCACTAATAGAAAGTGGGTTGAAGTATAAAGCAGCATCTTCGCAAACCTCGGTAACACTTGTGATTGCAGATGCAATTACAGGGGTCTGATATTCCATCGCTTTTATTGGTGGGTAGCCATACCCCTCATTTAAAGTAGGATAAATAAATGCAAATGCTTCAGAAAAATGTGAATTAAGTTCTAATTCGCTTACATAGTCTTTAAATATAAATTTATCTCTATTTTTAATATATTTCAAAAAGTCCACACCATTAGTACCAAGAACTATAACTTTTTTCTCTATATTCTGCTCACTAAACAGTTCGTCTAATGCTAAAATAGCTCTGAAATTATTCTTAATCCATCGATTTGAACTTACTAAAAGAAAATAGCCACGAGGCTTACTTTGTTTATTAAAATATGTATCGAACTCGTAAGGGCATCGATAAACAGATATTTGATTAACCTTTAGATGTGGGAAAAAAGAAATAAAGCTGTATTTTGAGTGCATTGAATCAGTAATTATCTCAAAATTATCTTTTTCAAATAGTTTTGAAAAAGATTGCTTTGCCAACTCCCTTCTTTTTGACTTACTTTTAATGTATCTATTTACAAATGATTTTAGCTTGTTTAAATTACCAATCCTGTAAATATATTCAAATTTATCTGTAGGGAACTCAACCCCTCTTAATCCATGAACTGTACCAATAAACCTCTTACTATGTAAGTCGATACCTGAAAAATCATAGGGTAGAGCTGAATAAAAGGCAACTATATCAACTCTCGCCATAACCTTCGTAATTTCTTTCTTATCAGAAACAGGTAACAACTCAATTCCTTCTTCGCTACACAATGTATATATTTCATCATCTAACTCTCTATCATTTAGATAAAAGCAGATTAACCTCGCCTTATATTTCATTGCAGCTTTAAATACATACTTGGCATATTCACCACCACCATGTACAGGTGATTCATTTGAACTCTGAGTCGCACTTAGATCAAATAAGACCTTTCCTAAATTATCCAATATAACACACCTCGCCTTCTACAGAGCCATACTCTATGAAGTAACTCTAAAACAACTGTAATCACTAAATTTAAACATATTGTATATATACTCATGAAATCAAAGCAATATAACAAAAATGAAAAAAGAATATATAATAACGATGAAAACATAAGATTATTTGAATAATCTTTTGAATATCCATTAGAAATTAAAACGCCTAAACCAAGCTGGTAGCTAATACTACGCAGTGGGATTAACAAAAATAATATGATAGATAAATAGCTAAACAATGTGGAATAATCTTCTGAATAAAATATAAATGAAACCAATTCGCCTGAGAATGAATACAAAACTGAAACACTTAAGAAGTAAATAAGAAAAGATGCCAAAAATATCAATGAAAAATATTTTTTAAATAATTTTGAAGACTTGTTTTTAGCGATTTCAGGAAATTGTGCATTTGTTAGATTAGAAAAAAACACAGATAAAAGAGATATGATTTTAATAATAAAATCATAAATTACAACTTCAGATGTCCCGACAAATGCACCAATTAAAATTATATTAGTTCTATCTTTAATAATTGAAGTTATCCCCCCCCAAAAAATAGGTAATGATTCTAGGAATAACAATCTACAATAATTGAAATCAAATGGAGACAATGAGATTTTATTTTTTCTAGTTATATAAAACAAATTTATTGAATTAACAAATAATGGAGTAACACCAAATGCCAACGCATAAACAAGAACACCATTATCCTCACTGATAAATATCAACACTGATACTAAAGATACGATCCGGTATATGACATTAACCACTGTTATTGACTTCATTTCTTGGATACCTTGATAGTACCACACAGGAAATAGAACATCTGAGAATACAGTAAGATAAAGTAAAAAACATAATAAAATATCAAGATTTAGATAGTAACATATGAGTATAAATGGGACAGTCAATATTATACTCTGAAAAGACTTTATATATATCACATTCCAAAATGTTTTACTTATCTCTTTCTGATTCTCAATAGTTGAAATTCTTTTGGTTATAGAAAGGTTAAACCCTAATCCGACAAAAACAACAAAGTACGCGACGATAGATTGAACATAGATAATATCACCAAACCTATCTAAACCAATAGTATTTGTCATCAACGGATATGTTATTAATGGTATCCCTAAAGTACACAAATTGAGAATTGTCAAATACTTGAAGTTCTTATTGATTTTTTTCATATTTATTCAGTTGAAGGTTTTTACAGCGTTCATAATAATCAGACACATATTCACTCATTATAGAT
>NZ_JBFRTU010000042.1:51794-54893 GCF_041474275.1 Vibrio sp. 10N.222.52.B7
CGTTTATCTTTTTAATAAATAACAAAAAAACCAAAAGCAATATCGATAATAAAAACCTTAACACCCAACTAATATTACCTTCGTAAAAAAAGTCAATTAATATGCTTGATATGTTATTTGTATAAGGATGAAAAACATATAAAGCCATACTATTTATTGATATAAATGAAATTATATTCCCAGCTTTATTCTGGACATAAGTAAGGCTGGAAAGCACTATGCACACTGTACTCATGATAATTATTACAGACAAGGAAAACGCTGTGTTGACAAATAAATTTTTGTATTCTAATTTAGCAATATCTAACAAAGGTACACCAAAAGAAAAATTAACATAACACACAGAGGCAATAGCAATTAAGAGCAAGCAAGCAATTTTTTCATTATTGTAGGATTTTTCAGGTTGTTTAACTAACAAAAAAAACAAATATCCAAAATATAAATAAAACACTCCATTTAGTCCAAAATTGATAGCAAACGGTAATTCCACCACAAAGCTAAATAAAAATAGAGCCAATACAATCAAAGCTTCAAAAAAAACAGGCAACCTTAACTTAATAATGGAGTATAAAAATAATTTTGATAAAAACAATGCAGGTAAAAACCATAAAACAAATGCATATGAATTACTTAATGACTCCATACTCATATCATAAAAAACACTTATAAACTCAGTACTATAGTCTAAGCTTGGGCGGGATAGAAAGTATCTTTTTAAGGTTTCAACAAACACTCCCAAAGCCCCAAATATAAAGTATGGAATCATCAGTCTATTCCAATCTTTTATTATATTGACTTTAATACTATTTTTATCATTTAAAAAAAAACCAGACAAAGCAAAAAACAAGGGCATGTGAAATGAATATATGATATTATTAAAAGGATTACTAATATGTCCCAATATTACAGTTAATATTCCCATTACTTTTAAAATATCTACCCAGAAAAACCTGATACTCACTTAACATCCTCTTTGTAAACATCGATAATATCTCTAACTCGATCATTAACTTCATGTCCATCCATTAAAACTCTCGCATAAGCCTTGTCCGCTATGCTCTTTATACTGTCTGAGTTTTTTAGTATATTTTGTATTTTAGTTATTGCCTCAGATTTATTTTTAAAGAACAAAACTTCATTATCCTCTTCAAACATAGTACTTAAGTCGCGAGAATATTCAGCCACCATGACAGTTTTGGTTATTGGGATCTCAAATACTCGCCGAGTATAGGTGTCATTATTTCTTTTAGATAAGAATACTAACGCCACTTTTGCAAGATTTAGAACTTCATTATACTTCTCATATACAGGAATGATTTCTCCATTTAATTTAACTATATCTGAAAACAATGGCGAACTATGCCATTGAGTTCCATACAGCTTAATATCAATACCTAGTTTTAAAAGTTCCAATACTATTTCGTCTCTACCATCATTTTCAAAATGCCCAATAAACACGACGTCATTTTTATATTTTATTTTAGATATATCACTTATTAAATAGTTTCTTTCAGCGATATAGTAAGACCTTAATAAAGAAACTTTTTTAACACCAGCATTGATATAGTCAACTTTATTTTTCATTCTGTAATAAAAAACATGATCATATTCACTTATCGATTTTAGATAGTGTGTCCATAATCTTCCAACTTTCGCATCACTAAAAGGATCATCATTATTATATCCATAGACTAGCGCGCCGTTTTCTTTTAGTTGTTTAATTGTATTTTTATATATATGTGTTCCACGGTATATGAATATCAAGTCATATTTTTTTCTTCTTGTTAATTCTAGTAAGTCACAATTAATTTTTTCTATAACTGGCCCTAACAATAGTTTATTCTGAAGACGAATATAAAATCCAAATATACTATTTACGAAACCTGACCTATTCTCATGTTTATTAAAGTACTCTTTCCAAGAAAAGATATCACTTATATATCCTTGATTTTCAAAAGCTTTAGAAAATGCTTTTTCATAGATTTCAAATGAATTCTCACCGACAATTAGAACTTTATTTTTTGAATTATTAGTAGTATGCATTAACTTGCGCTTTGTTTTTATCTAAGATGTAATCACTATTGATGTTTTTTACCAAATTATCATATATATGATTATCGATAGATTTTATAATATTAATTAGCGGCTCTGTATTTTCAGGTTGGAAAAGAAAACCATTGAAATTATCTTTCACCAGTTCGACAGAACCACATTTATTAGACACTATAACTGGAACTCCATGAAATAACGCTTCATCGATAACTAACCCCCAAGTTTCTGATAAACTAGGAAGAATTAAAAAGTTAGTGTTTGAAAAATATTTTTTTAATTGTGTATTTTTTACTGAACCTAAGAACTCAATATTACCTTTTGATATTGACTTTAATTTTGATTCATAACTTTCATCACCAGTACCAATTATTTTCAAGTTGAAATTTTCTAACAAATTGAATACCTCTATCAGTCTGTCTAAGTTCTTAACCTCAGTCAGCCTACCTATAAATAGAAAATCTCTCGTATATTTTTTAGTTTTTTTTGATACTATTTCTTGATTTTGGTTGATGATCCCAACACCATTAGTGATCTTTACGATACCTTTGTAGCCTAAGATCTTGAGTAAATCATGATGTAACTCGCCAGAAGCATAAACTTTAAAGATACCAGCCAAGAAAATCTTCTTAATACTACCTTTAAGCCCGATATATGAACTATCATATATCGTGGATTCTAGTGCGAGCGATTTATCATTGGTTATAAAATACCTTACGACCCAAAACTCAAGTAAATCCCAACCAGATAGTATTATCTCCTTATATCTAATTTTCGACAGTAATTTCAACAAACGAAGAGTTGACAGTACAGAATTCCTTCTTTGTAAGCTCTTTGTATTTAGTATTACATGCTCAAAACCTACATTTTCAAGCCCAGTAAAATCACTGCTTCGAGTTTCTTCTGTATCTAACGATATATAAATCACAAATATTGATTGGTTTTCATTAATTTCTTTATAGAGGTTGTTTTTATAGAAAGTAGGCAAATGAGTTATTATCACTTTATCATACATATAATTTCACTTTTAGTCTCGACTATATATTTAAT
>NZ_JBFRTU010000043.1:0-46303 GCF_041474275.1 Vibrio sp. 10N.222.52.B7
ACCACATTACAGTTAAACGCGATAGCGGTTAACTTATGCGATACTAGCTCAGTTGGTAGAGCGCAACCTTGCCAAGGTTGAGGTCATCGGTTCGAACCCGATGTATCGCTCCAGCTTTCTTCTAAAAAAGCTATTAAGACTCTTTAAACCACCGTGTTTTTCTTTAGATCACAGAGTTTAAAGGCGACCACAAAGGTCACGCTCTTTCTTTAATGCTGCGAAGCATAATCCCCCAAAAAAGCAAATAATCCTCCATCATGGTGGATATTTTTTTGTCTTAAATTTTTCTTAGCAACTGAAATGCTAGTAAATATCAGGTCTCTGAAGCAGACACTTGAGGTTTTTCACATCTATAAACAGACTTATCCACAAAATGTTAGGTGTGGATAACTTGGTTGATAAAGTTGTTTCAGGCTTAATTCTTTACCTATCCCTAAAAGATCTTTCTTGTTTTCAATATATTAGATGAATTGCAGCGATCGTAACTTGTTGTTTTTTATCAAGTTGGATGCCTATCTTGGATTTAATAAAAGATCGTTAACTTGTTGTTTTTTGATCTTAATCATTTATCGGTACTGTGTTTAACTTTGCTCGGGTGTCGGAAGTTTACGAGAGTTCTGAATTTTTTCCACATTGTTAGAATTGAGAACAAGGTCAAACATTGTTCTAAAATTATGTGCAACGAGTTGTCTTAAATATTGGACTATCGATGTGGGTGTCGCTGTCAATCGTTGATACCAAAAGGGCTAGGCGTCTCTTGGTAGTCCTTTCTCTACTATACGTATCAGTCTGTGCTTTTTGGTGGAGATTTTGCTGTTACTTTTTTGCACACAGCTATTTTTCTGCGTAGAGCTATCTTCTTGCACACTGCTAGCGTTGGGTAACTGCTGTAGTTGTTTATTCAAAGCCCACTCAATATGCACATCAAGCATTTCGTTTTTGCCTTGATGAGACTCCAGGGTTTCAATAATGCGTTGTTGAAATGGTGCATTGCCCATCGCAACAAAGATATTGCGTAACCACTGGGTGTGGCCGATACGTCTGATTGCTGAGCCTTCCATTTTCTTTAGGAAGGTTGCTTCGTCCCAACTTGAAAGTGAAACCAGATCGGCTTCTTGGAAATCTTCTCTGCGGTGAAAGTCGGTTTGTTCTGTAAGTTCGGCATGACGGTTCCATGGGCAAACTAACTGACAATCATCGCAACCGTAGATACGGTTACCAATGGCATCTCTATACTCTTCAGGGATCACACCATCATATTCAATGGTTAAGTACGAAATACATTTGCGCGCATCAACCACGCCATCAGCAATAATGGCACCCGTTGGGCAAGAAGTGATACATGCGGTGCATTTGCCGCACTCATCAACACTGGGTTCATCCGTGGGAAGAGGGATGTTAACTAACAGCTCCCCTAGAAAGAACCAAGAGCCAGCGTCTTTATCAAGAATTAATGAGTGTTTACCTGTCCAGCCCAACCCTGCTTTTTGAGCGAGTGGTCTTTCCAAAATGGGCGCTGAATCGACGAAAGGGCGTGAGTCTAAACCCTCGACCTCTTTTTCAATTCTTTGTCCTAGCTTTTTCAACTGGTTACGGAACAATTTGTGATAGTCGCGGCCTAAAGAATAGCGGCTGATGTAGCCTTGAGTGGTATCGCTTAGGTTAGAGGCGAACTGAGCTTCTGGTGGTAGGTAGTTCATTCGAGCGCTGATCACTCGAATTGTGCCTGGGTGAAGTTCATCAGGACGTGCACGCATCATCCCATGTCGAGCCATCCAATCCATTTCGCCGTGGTTGCCAGCATCTAGCCATGCTTGAAGAGGGGCTTCGTGTTCACTTAAATCAACATCGCAGATGCCAACTTTTTGAAAGCCCAGCTCTTTTCCCCAGATTTTAATTTTTTCAGCAAGATGGTCTAGATTCATGGCTTATTTCTTATTTTCTCTGTTTTACAATTAGAGATAAGGCTAATTAAAATTAGGTTCGGCAAAAATGGGGGCGGATCTTAACGGATCTTAGTGGTGTTGACCAGAACAGACGCGTTTTGAGCAGTATTTTTCATAGAACTTACACTTGAGTGCTTGTCTCCCAAAAGCATCACGGTTTACTATTCTTGTTCTTTTGATTTTTATATAGTCAACGATCGATTTTTAGAGAACGTATTCATGAGCACGAAACAATTTACTTTGAAAGATGAACAAGCAACGATTCAACTAGGAACGGAGCTTTCTAATCTTTGCTCACAGCAGACGACTATTTATCTGCATGGTGATCTTGGCGCAGGTAAAACGACTTTCAGTCGTGGCTTTGTAAAAGCACTTGGCCATCAAGGAAATGTAAAAAGCCCAACGTATACTCTAGTTGAACCTTATCAACTTGCAGATTGGCAGGTGTACCACTTTGACCTTTATCGCCTAGCCGATCCTGAAGAGTTAGAGTTTATGGGAATTCGTGACTATTTTACGCCGGATGCTATCTGTTTGGTTGAGTGGCCTGAGAAAGGTTATGGGATGCTACCAGAAGCCGATTTGGATATTGATATTCGTTACCAAGACGATCACCGTGTTGTTTCTTTAACCGCTAATAGTGAATACGGACAGCGCTTACTTAGTCAGTTGGAGTTATGTTGATTTCTAAACGCCTTATTTCAACAGTGGCCATGATGGCTGCTGTTTTTTCTATACTGTTTTCTTCACTTGTTTCTGCAAACTCACTGAAAAGTTTAAGGGTTTGGCCTTCTCCAGAAGAAACTCGTGTGGTTATCGACTTAAAATCAGAAGCGGACTTTAGCTATTTCACCCTGAGTAGCCCGAGTCGCTTAGTGGTTGATTTAAAAAATACCAGTCTTGCGACTAAGTTACCGGTCGAGGTGAAAGACAGCCCTGTTCTATCTAAGATTCGTAAGAGCTCACCGCCAGACAAAAACACCTATCGCTTGGTTTTTGAGTTAAAGAAGTCGTCTAAAGCAGAATTATTCAAACTGAGCCCGACCCCAGGTGGTCAGTATGGACACCGTTTGGTGATCGACTTACCTCATGGTGCGGCAAGTAAAGCGACATCGACACCGAGTAAGCCAACGGTAAGTAAGAACATTAATCAGGTTAAGCGCCAGAAAGATATTCTAATTGTGATTGATCCTGGCCACGGTGGTGAAGACCCAGGTTCGATTGGTCCTACGCGTAAATACGAAAAAAACGCGACTCTGAGTATTTCTAAGAAGTTAGCAGCTCAACTGAATGCGGTCCCGGGGATCAAAACTCGTATGACTCGTAATGCTGATTACTTTGTGAACCTGAATCGACGTGTTGCGATTGCTCGAGAGAATGAAGCTCACCTGTTGATCTCTATTCACGCCGACGCCTTTACGACGCCTCAACCAAGAGGTGGTTCAGTGTTTGTATTGAACACTCGACGCGCTAACACCGAGATCTCTCGTTGGATTGAGAATAAAGAGAAACAGTCTGAATTGCTTGGTGGTAGCGGTGCAGCGTTCACAAGCAATATTGATGATAAGAACGTAAACCAAACCCTGCTTGATTTGCAGTTTAGCCACTCTCAAAAAGAGGGCTACAAACTGGCAACGGCAATTCTGTCTGAAATGGGTAAGGTTGCGAAACTGCACAATAGCAAGCCGATTAACACCAGCTTAGCAGTATTACGTTCACCACAGATCCCATCAGTACTGGTAGAGACAGGTTTTATTTCGAATCCGACGGAAGAGAAGCTTCTTTTCCAACGTTCGCACCAAGATAAATTGGCACGAGCAGTGACTAAAGCGGTGGTTAAGTATTTGAAGGCTAACCCGCCTGAAGGGATTATCTTGTCTAACGCAACGTCATCAACGGGCAGCGTGAGCCAACATAAAGTCTCTCGTGGTGAGTCTTTGTCTGTGATTGCGAGCAAGTATGGTACGTCGACACAGACGTTGATGAAGTTCAACAATCTGAAATCGAGCAGCCTAGCAATTGGCCAAGTACTTAAGATTCCAGGCAGTGCTTCAACTTCATCATCAAGCAGTGCGGTTAAAACGAAGACCATCACTCACACGGTTAAGTCTGGAGAGTACCTAGGTAAGATCGCCAGCCGCTATAAAGTGTCGGTGGCTGATATTAAACGTGAGAACCGTTTGAAATCAGAGACGGTGAGAGTAGGCCAAAAGTTACGTATTACGGTTGAAGTTAAAGATGTTCCTCTGCGCAAACACAAAGTTGCAAGAGGTGATTACCTTGGCAAGATAGCTTCGAAATACGGCGTGAGCGTCAACAGCATTCGCCAAGCGAATAAGCTAAGATCTGACAGTCTAGCTATCGGCCAAGTGTTGATTATTCCTCACAAGTAGTCTTGGGAATGCTAAACAGCTTCAGGTATATCAATGATAAAAAATAAGAACTAGTGCAAACGTAGCAGCGTTTCCATCAATGGCAGTAAGGTAGCTATAAATATGACGATCAAAATACTGCCAGCTCGGTTAGCTAACCAAATCGCAGCGGGTGAGGTGGTAGAAAGACCCGCTTCTGTTGTAAAAGAGTTGGTTGAGAACAGTTTGGATTCGGGTGCGACACGTATCGATATTGATATCGAGAAAGGTGGCGCCAAGATGATCCGCGTTCGTGACAATGGTAAAGGCATCGTAAAAGATGAGCTTGCCTTGGCACTGAGTCGTCATGCTACCTCCAAAATCCACACTCTTGATGACCTTGAGGCGATCGTCAGCCTTGGTTTTCGTGGTGAAGCGCTGGCGAGTATTAGCTCGGTTGCGCGCTTAACCATGACGTCACGCCCTGCCACTCAAGATCAAGCTTGGGCAGCACACAGTGAAGGCCGTGATATGCAGGTGAAACTGCAGCCTGCGGCGCATCCTATTGGCACTTCGGTTGAGGTGTTGGACCTGTTCTTTAATACGCCAGCACGCCGCAAATTCTTACGCACCGAGAAAACTGAATTCACCCATATTGATGAGTTGCTCAAGCGTATTGCATTAAGTCGTTTTGATGTGACGATCAACCTTCGTCATAACGGCAAGATGATTCGTCAGTACCGCGCTGCAAAAACACAAGTTCAAGCAGAAAAGCGAATCGCTGCGGTATGTGGCAATCCTTTTGTTCGTCATATGCTTAAGATCGAACTTGAGCATCAAGGCCTAAAACTTCATGGCTGGATCACCACGCCAGAAGGAGCAAGACAACAAAGCGACCTGCAATACTGCTATGTGAATGGTCGTATGATGCGTGACAAGCTGATCAACCATGCGATTCGTCAAAGCTACGAAACCAGCCTGCGTCCAGACCAATTCGCGACGTATGTGTTGTTCATTGAACTCGACCCACATCAGGTGGACGTGAATGTCCACCCTGCAAAACATGAAGTGCGTTTTCATCAAGCGCGCCTTGTGCATGACTTTATTTACCAAGCATTGAGCGATGGTTTAGCGCAGAGCAAGCAGATCGATGCTGCACCAATAAATCAGTCGGCTTTTCATCAGTCAGAAGTGATTCATCATCAGCAAGATAGTACGAGCTCTGCAGTTGATGGTGTTGCAAGTTTCGCTGAGCCAGAAAGCGTAATGCCTAGCAGTTCGGATCAAACCCAAGTTTCGGATAGGGTGCGACACGCTATTGAGCAAACGCCTGCCTACCCGAGAAAAGCAGAATCAGAGCACGCTTTTGATAAGCCTCAACACAGCGTTAATGATGGTGGGCGACATTATGTTTCATCAATTAGCCCAAGCTCATCAACCAGTCCAAGTTCATTAGCTGGCCGAAGCTCGGCTACTAGTGACAGCAGTTTTACCGGTTCCTCTCGCCAAGAGTGGATAGAGTCTCGACCTGAACCTAAAAAAGAGAAAGAGCCACACCAACATCATGGTGAACCCGCGCCATCTAAGCGAGAAGTGAAAGCCTATAAAGAGCTTCTGAAAACGCCAGATTTTGATGAGCAAGTTGTACAGCCTTCACTTTCTCAAGAGCATGTGGCACCAGTAGAAACCAGAGACAACTTAGAAAATAAAGAAAATAAAGAAGCTAAGCCTGCTCAACAGAATCCTGTTCATTTAAAGCCAAGAGCACCTGTAACGGACTTGGGCAAAGCGGTCTCGATTGTGGAACGTCAGTATCTGGTAATGGGCAATAAGAACGGCAGTGTGCTGGTTTCCTTGGCTAAGGCTGAGTTATTGCGTGTTGTTGGTCAGCTTGATACTCGAGGTGGTGCGTTAAAAAGCCAACCACTATTGGTGCCTTTATCGATTAAGCTGGGTAGTGAACTTGTCGAAGTTGCTAAGGCGCTGAGTCAAACTCTGGCATTACTGGGGATTGAGCTTAAGGCCCGAAACAGCGAGGCGGTAATGGTGATGGGCGTGCCTTCTCCTTTAAGGCAGCAAAACTTACAAATTTTGATCCCAGATCTGTTATCTTACGCGGCTTCAATAAATGCCCAGGGTGCAGTGAAGCAACCTAATGACATGTTGTCAGCTTTGGTTAACTGGATCGGGATTCAAACCGCACAAGTAAAAAGCGACTACACTTTATCTGAAGCGGTTCAACTAGTTGGGGAACTAGAACAACTTTGGCATGGTCTACTTCCATTAGATGATCCAGAGTTTGTTAATCCTATCGACTTTTCAGCGACTATAGCCGCGTTTACGGTTTAATTTTTTCGCGACGACCTTTGTCTTTTTAGCTGAATACGTCGCGACACAAAGCCCTTTGCTAAAAAGCGCTAAAACAGAGAAGCAAATACAAAATATCATGACTGAAAAATTACCTTTAGCGTTGTTTTTAATGGGCCCAACGGCGTCAGGAAAAACAGATTTAGCTATCCGCTTACGTCAGAAATACCCTGTAGAGATCATCAGCGTCGATTCGGCATTGATCTACAAAGACATGGATATTGGTACCGCTAAACCGGATGCGGAAGAGCTTGAGCTCGCGCCTCATCGCTTGATTGATATTTTGGATCCAAGCGAAGCGTATTCTGCGGCAGATTTTCGTCGTGATGCGATCAATGAAATGAATAAGATTGTAGCGGAAGGCAAAATCCCGTTACTTGTTGGTGGCACAATGCTGTACTACAAAGCATTGTTGGAAGGTTTATCGCCATTACCAGCCGCGGATCAAGAGATTCGTAAGCAGATTGAAGCGGAATCTATCGAACAAGGTTGGCAGGCATTGCACGATCAATTAAGAGAGATAGATCCCGTATCCGCTGAAAGAATACACCCAAATGATCCACAAAGGCTTTCAAGGGCATTGGAAGTTTACCGAATTTCGGGTAAAACATTAACAGAGCTAACTCAAACGAAAGGCGATAGCCTGCCATTTCGTGTAAAACAATTTGCAATAGCTCCCAAGGAAAGGACTGAACTCCATCGCCGCATTGAGCTGCGTTTCGAGAAGATGATAGAAGCTGGGTTTGAAGATGAAATGAAGGCGTTGTACGCCAGAGAAGATCTTCACCCTGAACTGCCATCGATCCGATGCGTTGGTTATAGGCAGATGTGGGATTATTTAGACGGTAATTGTGATTTAGACGAAGCGGTTTTCCGTGGTGTCTGTGCAACCCGTCAGTTGGCCAAGCGACAAATCACCTGGTTGCGCAGTTGGGATGATTTAACTTGGTTAGATAGCGAAAACATTGATCAAGCGTTAGAAACTCTTTCAGATGCAATAGCATCTGATTAGTATTGCTGTGTATAATGTGATCGCTTTTGCGTGAATATACTCTGGAAAGGATCCGTTATTGAGGCTTTTAAAAATCACAGCCTTTCAATAACAACGGAGTTTTTTTATTCATTTAGCTCAGATGCAAAGGCCGCACCTTTTTGTGCACCACTAGCTAAATAATTACAACAAAATACAAATAAGGAAAATAAAATGGCTAAGGGGCAATCGCTACAAGACCCATTCCTAAATGCACTCCGTCGTGAGCGCATTCCAGTCTCTATCTATCTTGTTAACGGCATTAAGCTGCAAGGTCAGATCGAGTCTTTCGATCAATTCGTGATCTTATTGAAGAACACAGTAAACCAAATGGTTTACAAGCATGCGATTTCTACTGTGGTACCTGCTCGCGCAGTTAGTCACCACAGCGGCGAGCAACGCACGCCATCTGATCGTCCAGAGAAGACTGAAGATTAATCGTTCAATTTGTACAGCTTGCGCTGTAATAAGGAGTTGGTTGCTTGTTTGACCGTTATGAATCCGGCGAGCGAGCCGTACTTGTTCATATCAACTTCACGCAAGAGGGAGAATGGGAAGATCTAAGCGAATGTGAAATGCTGGTCTCCTCAGCGGGGGTAGAAACGCTACAAGTGATTACTGGTAGCCGACAATCCCCACTCCCTAAATACTACGTTGGAGAAGGTAAAGCCCTAGAAATCGCACAAGCTGTTCAGCTGACCGGTGCTGAAATTGTGATTTTTAACCACTCCCTCTCTCCTGCCCAAGAGCGCAACCTCGAGCAATTGTGTAAATGTCGTGTGATTGATCGCACGGGTTTGATCTTAGATATTTTTGCACAACGTGCGCGAACTCATGAAGGTAAGCTACAAGTTGAGCTCGCTCAGCTTCGTCATATCTCTACCCGATTGATTCGTGGTTGGACTCACCTTGAAAGGCAGAAAGGTGGTATTGGTCTTCGTGGTCCAGGTGAAACTCAACTGGAAACCGATCGACGTTTGTTGCGTGACCGTATAAAGGCAATACTACGTCGTTTAGCGAAAGTTGCTAAACAGCGTGAACAAGGACGACGTGCTCGTAATCGAGCTGAAATCCCAACAATTTCTTTGGTTGGTTATACCAACGCAGGGAAATCAACACTTTTCAATCGCATCACAAGTGCTGGTGTTTATGCGGCAGACCAACTGTTTGCAACCCTAGACCCAACACTACGTAAGATTGATTTGGCAGATGTCGGGCCTGCAATTCTCGCAGATACCGTAGGTTTTATCCGTCATCTACCACACGACTTGGTCGCTGCGTTCAAGGCAACATTACAAGAGACGCAGGAAGCTGACATTTTGTTACATGTTGTTGATGCCAGTGATGACCGTTTTCGTGAGAACATTCAGGCTGTTCATGAAGTATTAGAAGAAATCGATGCTCATGAAGTGCCAACCCTTGTAGTCATGAACAAAATTGACTGCATGGAAGACCAAAAACCTCGAATTGAAAGAGACGAAGAGGGCGCACCTCGCGCTGTTTGGGTTTCTGCAATGGAAGGAGAAGGTATTGAGCTACTGTTTGAAGCTTTAACTGAGCGTTTAGCTAGCCAGATGGTTCAATTCCGGTTGTGTATTCCACATCAACATCAGGGTCGCATTCGCAGCTTATTCTTCGAGATGAAATGTATTCAACAGGAAGAGTATGATGAAAATGGTAACTTGTTGATAGATATCCGAATGCAACAAATAGATTGGTCTAAACTTGAAAAAAGAGAAGGGGCGCTCTTAGGTGACTTTATCGTTACCAAAGAGACTGCTACAGTATAACGTCATATCAAATGATGGAGCTTTCTAATGGCGTGGAATGAGCCTGGAAATAACAACAACGGCGATAATAACGGCCGCGATAATGACCCTTGGGGTAATAAAAATAATCGCGGCGGCCGAGATCAAGGACCGCCAGATCTAGACGAAGTGTTTAATAAACTAAGTCAAAAGTTAGGTGGCAAGTTTGGTAAAAAGGGTGGCAACGGTAACGGGCCATCTATTGGTGGTGGCGGTGCAATTGGCTTTGGTGTCATTGCCGTTATTGCGATTGCTATCTGGTTCTTCGCTGGTTTCTACACTGTTGGCGAAGCAGAAAGAGCAGTAGTACTTCGACTGGGTCAGTTCGACCGTATCGAAGAACCTGGTCTTAACTGGCACCCACGCTTCATCGATGAAATCAGTGATGAGCAACTAGTAAACGTTCAAGCGATTCGTTCTCTACGTGCTGCTGGCACGATGCTAACGAAAGATGAAAACGTTGTGACCGTTGAAATGGGTGTTCAATACCGTGTTTCTGACCCATACAAGTACTTGTATCGTGTAACGAATGCAGACGACAGTTTACGCCAAGCAACCGATTCTGCGCTTCGTGCGGTAATTGGTGACTCACTAATGGATAGTATCCTGACAAGTGGTCGTCAGCAGATTCGTCAAAGCACTCAAGAAACGTTGAACCGTATTATTGATAGCTACGATATGGGTATTCTGATTGTTGATGTGAACTTCCAGTCAGCACGTCCACCTGAGCAAGTGAAAGATGCATTTGATGATGCTATCGCGGCTCGTGAGGATGAAGAGCGTTTCGAGCGTGAAGCTGAAGCTTACCGAAATGACATTCTTCCAAAAGCAACAGGTCGTGCTGAGCGTTTGAAGAAAGAAGCGGTGGGTTACTCAGAGCGCACAGTTAATGGTGCTCTAGGTCAAGTTGCTCAATTCGAGAAACTGCTACCTGAATACCAAGCTGCTCCTGAAGTAACACGTAACCGTATGTACCTAGATACAATGGAAAAAGTGTACTCAAGCACATCGAAAGTCCTGATTGATTCTGAATCAAGCGGTAACTTGCTATACCTACCAATTGATAAGCTAGGCGCACAAGGTGGTTCTCAGTCGGGCTCTCGCCCTGCAAAAGCATCATCAACTTACGATCAAATTGAGTTAGAAACTCAAGCGGATCCAAAGCCTAGCACTCAAACTCGTTCAGACAGTTCACGCCAAGGGAGATACTAATAATGCGTAAATTAATGATCCCTGTATTAGTTGTGACGATTGCCCTTCTATTGATGTCAGTGTTTGTGATTCAAGAAGGTGAGCGTGGCATGGTAATTCGTTTTGGTCGAGTTCTCGATGACAACGGCGTATCACGAATCTATGAACCAGGTCTGCACTTTAAACTACCGATGTTTGATCGCGTAAAAGTACTTGATGCTCGTATTCAAACGATGGATGGCCGTTCTGACCGTTTCGTAACATCAGAGAAAAAAGACGTTCTAATTGATACTTACGCAAAATGGCGTATTGCTGATTTTGGACGTTTCTATCTGAGTACCGGTGGCGGTAATATCATGACGGCAGAAGCACTTCTTGAGCGTAAAGTGACAGATGTTCTTCGTTCTGAAATTGGTTCTCGTGAAATTAAGCAGATCGTGTCAGGCCCTCGTAACAAGGACATCCTGCCAGACTCTGCTGATAGCGAAGTCGTCACAACGGTAGCGGCTGCAGAAGCACTAGAAGTTGATGGCGAACGCGATAAGATCATGGAAAACGTTTTGTCTGGAACGGCAGAAAGTGCGATGGCTGATTTAGGTGTTGAAGTTGTTGATTTTCGTATGAAGAAGATTAACCTTCCTGACGAAATCAGTGAATCTATCTACCGCCGTATGCGTGCAGAACGTGAATCGGTTGCTCGTAGACACCGTTCTCAAGGTCGTGAGAAAGCGGAAGTTATCCGTGCTCAAGCTGAGCTAGAAGTGGCAACAGTTCTTGCTGAAGCTGACCGTACAGCTCGAATCACTCGTGGTGATGCGGATGCAGAAGCAGCGAAGATCTACTCTGATGCGTTCAGCAAAGATCCTGAGTTCTACGGCTTCATGCGTTCATTGCAAGCTTATGAGACATCATTTAGCGATAAGAGCGACATTCTAGTACTGGATCCGAAGACTGACTTCTTCCAATACATGAATCAAGCAAGCGGCGCTCCAGCAAAATAAGCTGATGCGTTAGCGAATGCTTAGCTTAATAAGCAAAATACGTTAAAACTTAAAAGGCTCCCATTGTGGGAGCCTTTTTGTTTTCTATGACTTCTTTCAGGAGGAGACATGTTTGTGGATTCACTATTGGGGCGCGAGGGAAGGCGCTTAACAGAGTGGTACTTATAAACAGATTAGTACTTATAGAAACCTAGCGGTAGGTCATGAAAGCGATAACCGCTCCAGCCACCACAAGACAGCCTCCAATGCGGCGCAGTTGCGTGTCTGGTTGCTCGCTCAGTTGCGCGACCATGTTTCTCCAGCCATTGGGTGCAATCAAGGGGCCGAGCCCTTCCACAATAAGTACGAGCCCAATAGCGAGCCAAATTGATTGAGACATGGTTCTGCCTTTTGTCTGTAAAAAAGCAATGATATCAGTATCTTTACACATCTGCCCCCAGTTATAGCTGGTTTATTTTTGTACAGCGTTAACGTTTATGAACAAAAAGTGACTGCAAGAAGTGTGATTCAGTGCTAGAATCCATTTTTAATTAGCAACAGAAATTGGAAAGATGGGAAATAACGTAGTCGTTCTAGGCACCCAATGGGGTGATGAAGGTAAAGGTAAAATCGTTGACCTTTTAACTGAAGATGCAAAATACGTGGTTCGCTACCAAGGCGGTCACAATGCAGGTCACACACTTGTAATTGACGGTGAAAAAACCGTTCTTCACTTAATTCCATCAGGCATCCTACGTAATAACGTTAAATGTGTTATTGGTAACGGTGTAGTATTATCGCCTGACGCACTTCTAAAAGAAATGAAGCCTCTTGAAGATCGCGGTATTCCAGTACGTGAACGTCTTTTCATCTCTGAAGCTTGTCCTCTAATTCTTCCGTACCACATTGCAATCGACAACGCGCGTGAAATCGCTCGTGGCGCTAAAGCTATCGGTACAACGGGTCGTGGTATCGGTCCTGCTTACGAAGATAAAGTTGCTCGTCGCGGTCTACGCGTTGGCGACCTTTTCGATAAAGAAGCATTTGCTGAGAAGCTAAAAGAAGTGATGGAATTCCACAACTTCCAACTAGAGCACTTCTACAAAGCTGAAACAGTAAGCTACGAAGAAGTTCTTGAGCAAGCGATGAGCTACGCAGACATGTTAACTGCGATGGTTATCGACGTAACTGACGAACTAGACGCAGCACGTAAGCGCGGCGACAAGATCATGTTCGAAGGTGCTCAAGGTACGCTACTAGATATCGACCACGGTACTTACCCATACGTAACGTCTTCTAACACGACTGCTGGTGGTGTTGCTGCAGGTTCTGGTTTCGGTCCTCGTCACATCGGTTACATCCTTGGTATTACTAAGGCTTACTGTACTCGTGTTGGTTCAGGTCCATTCCCTACTGAGCTATACGATGGCCTTGAGAAGCAAGACCCAGTTGGTAAACACCTAGGCGATGTTGGTCACGAGTTTGGCGCAACAACTGGTCGTCTACGTCGTACTGGTTGGTTCGATGCTGTTGCTATGCGTCGTGCAATCCAAATCAACTCTCTATCTGGTATGTGTCTAACTAAACTAGACGTTCTAGATGGCCTAGAAGAACTAAAAATCTGTACTGGTTACAAGATGAAAGATGGTTCTATCCTAGAAGTTTCTCCAATGGCTGCTGAGTCATTCGAAGAAGCGACGCCAATCTACGAAACAATGCCTGGTTGGTCTGAAAACACATTTGGTGCTAAATCTATCGACGCGCTTCCACAAGCTGCTCTAGATTACATCAAGCGTATCGAAGACCTAACTGGCGTTCCAATTGATATCGTATCAACTGGCCCAGATCGTAACGAAACTATCATCAAGGTTCACCCATACGGCGCATAATGCCTGCTGAGTGATTACCAGGCACGAACAGTGCTTTGATAATAAAATAGTTTTCTAAAAGCCGACTTTATTAAGTCGGCTTTTTAATACCTGCAATTTAGCCGTTCACTCTTTGATGGTGATCTTTTAAGCGTCATCAGGCAAAATATTGCCCATTAGCGGCAAGTTTTGTCTAAAGCCGCCGGGGTTATTGCCGATACAGATATCATGGAAAGTGAAGTTCACCCTGTTTTGTGCGTGTAGAAATCCTCTGCACCCCTCAATAGATAACTTTAGCGACAGATAATAGAGTGCAGGTATGAAGCTACGAATTGTGGCAGCTTCATTAATAATGGCGCTGAGCTCACCCTTGAGTCATGCTAATTTGGCTGATGTGGGAGAGCCCGTTCCAATATATACAGAAGCTGAACTGATTAATTTAATCGAAAATAATCAACATCTAGAGCGAGTGAAAGCTGATAAGTGCCAGTTAGTTGAAGATATCGTTGCTCGTGCAACGCGTATTAGCTTGCCTTCTTATGAGTTTTTATACGGTGATATGTTGGCTTGGGGTGTGTGTGTTCCACAAGATGTAGAGCTTGGCCTTTACTATATGGAAAACGCGGCACATCAAGGTTTACCCGCTGCATTAGAGCAGTTAGGTCGTTATTACTCTCGTGGTACTTTGGTACAACAAGATCAAGAGCGTGCGATTCCGTATCTACGTGAAGCGGCCTCTATGGGCAACTTAAGTGCGAGCATTCACTTAGCGGAACTCTTGTTACGTGACTACGGTAGCCCATTGGATTATGAAGATGCTTACCGTTGGTTGTATAACTCGGTAACCGCAGATCAAAGACAACACAGACGTATCACTGTGCTTCGTAGCGGTCTGGAACAGAGAATGCCAGACAATATTATTGCTCGAGCAAAGCGTCGAGACGTGTTCTGGTAAGACAGATTATTGAATGAGCAATGATGATTAATGACTGCACTCGTTAATCATCTAAAAAACTCGTATTAAAAAGGCCTCGCTGAGATTCATCAGCGAGGCCTTTTTTGATCTGAACGGAAAACCGTTTATCTAATTCGGTAGCGTTATTGAACCACCTCACCAGACTCAATCACCGTTTCACGAACAACCTTGGTGAAATCGAGTGCTTCTTGACGAATCTTATCTTCGTCTACCGTTAGCATGTCGCGATCTTGCATGATGATCTTGCCATCAACGATGGAGTGACGAACATTGCCTGAGTTAGCTGAGTACACCAGTGCTGAGTATGGGTTGTAGACTGGAACCATATTTGGCGCCTTAGTATCGATCACTATGATGTCAGCCAGTTTGCCTGCTTCAAGAGAGCCGATCTTATCTTCCATGTGCAGCGCTTTTGCTGCGCCCATGGTCGCCATGTCGATCACTTTGATCGGCGGCATCGCAGCACGATCTTTGTTAACTAACTTGTGAACCTTAGCGACTTGGTTGAATTCATCAATGGTGCTCAGTGTATTACCAGACATTGGGCCATCAGTACCTAAACCGATACGCACGTTTTCGTCATACATCTTAAGCGCAGGTGATACGCCTTTTGCTGACTTGATGTTAGCACTCATGTTATGAGCCACGCCCATATCCGATTTCTTCACCAGTTCGATATCATGATCGTCAACAAGGATCATGTGTGCACCCACCAAGTTCTTGTTGAGTGCGCCAATGCTGTCCATGTATTGAACCGGGGACAATCCATCAGAACGCTCTGCGATTTTCTCTTCTTCACGGTGTGATTCTGCAAGGTGAATCATTACTGGAACATCTAACTCTAGGGAGAGCTTAGATATTTTCTGCAGGATCTCTGTGGTGTTGGTGTAAGGCGCATGCGGGGCAAACGCTGGTGTGATTCGCGGGTGATCTTTGTATTCTTCAATGAAGTTCAACGCGTACTTAATGCCTTCTTCGGCGTTGGCCGCATCGGCGACTGGGAACTTAATCACCGTTTCACCTAGGATGGCACGCATACCGATCTTATCGACGGTTTTTGCGACTTCATCTTCGAAGTAGTACATGTCGGCGTAAGTGGTCACACCGCCTTTCACCATTTCAACGTTACCTAGGTTCGCACCAATGCGTACCATGTCTCGCGATACTAGCTTCTTCTCTAGCGGAAAGATGTAACGGTGCAGGCGATCTGGCACATCATCGGCTAACGAACGGAAAACTGTCATTGATACATGAGTATGGGTATTGATGAGACCTGGCATAACGATATCGCCATCCACGTCTAACACTTGCTTAGCTTGGTACTGCTTCTCTAGTGAAGCATCTCCAACCGCAATGATTTTGTTGTCTTTGACGACAACAGTACCGCTTTCATAAACCGTTTTGTCTTGGTTCATGGTTAGAACCATCGCATCGGTAATCATCAGGTCAGCCTTTTCCATTGCCGAACTTGCGAATGGGAACAGCGCTAGGCTCGCCATAGCTGAAGCCAATAAAGTGCGTTTTAGTTTCATATCATACCCAGAACAGGAGTTGGTAAAGTGCGTGGATAATAGTGTATTTCATTCATGGCGCAAACGTTTGTTTTATCGTTTGCTTGAAATTTTGATGATAATCCACGTCTATGAAGCGATGTTTCACAAAGTGAAGATATGTATCAATCTGAGGTTATTTGAGTGTTTTCTAAAGCATATCTGTAGCTTACCCCTAGCATCAGATATACTAGGGGTATATACCTTCCTTGCTTAAGCAGGCCCGCCTATGTCAAAAAACACACCAACGTCAGAAAATACGACAGCGACAACCACTGTTGATCCTTTTGCCGACCGAGAGTCGAAAAATTACGATAACCCAGTACCAAGCCGAGAGTTCATTATTTCGTTTCTAACAGACGCGAATATTCCGATGAACCGCAACGATCTATTCGAAGCTTTGGGTCTTGCTGGAGAGGAACAATATGAAGGGCTGCGTCGTCGTTTGCGTGCAATGGAGCGTGATGGACAGCTTATCTTTACTCGTCGTCAGTGCTACGCATTGCCTGAGAAGATGGAACTGATCAAAGGCTATGTGATTGGTCATAAAGACGGTCATGGTTGGGTTCGCCCAGACGGCAGTGTGGGTAAAGACAATGATATCGTGCTGCCGCATCATCAGATGAAAACCATCATGCACGGTGATTACGTATTGGTTCAGCCTACTGACAACAGTAAGCGTGGCCGTCGTGAAGGTCGCTTGGTTCGTGTGCTTGAAGAGCGTAAAACGCCACTTGTTGGTCGCTTCTTCCTAGAGTACGGCCATTCTTACGTTGTTGCTGATGATTCGCGTATTAGTCACGACATCCAGATCCCTACTGAGCATAAAGGCGGTGCTCGAATGGGTAATGTGGTTGTGATTGAAATTACGGATCGCGGTGGTCGTTCTCGTAACATGATGGGGAAAGTAACCGAAGTTCTTGGTGAAAACATGGCGCCGGGTATGGAAACGCAGATTGCGATCCGTACTCACCAGATCCCACAAGAGTGGCCTGAAGCGGTAGATAAGCAAATCGAAAACCTAGGTGAGCATGTTCCTGAAGAAGCAAAAGAAGGACGTGTAGACCTGCGTAAACTGCCATTGGTTACCATTGATGGTGAAGATGCGCGTGACTTCGATGATGCGGTTTACTGTGAAGCGAAGAAAGGCGGCGGCTGGCGTCTATGGGTAGCGATTGCTGACGTAAGTTACTACGTTCGCCCAGATACAGCGCTAGACAAAGAAGCGATTAACCGTGGTAACTCGGTATACTTCCCGTCACAAGTCGTGCCAATGCTGCCAGAAGTGCTTTCAAATGGTTTGTGTTCATTGAACCCTCAGGTAGACCGTTTATGTATGGTGTGTGAGATGACTATCTCAGACAAAGGTAAACTGTCAGGCTACAAGCACTACGAAGCGGTAATGAATTCTCATGCTCGTCTTACTTATAACAAAGTAGGCGCGATCTTAGATGGCAATGAAGAATTACGTGAGCGTTACGAACCTGAAGTACCACATCTTGAAGAGCTTCATAAGATGTATAAGGTGCTTAAGAAAACGCGTGACGAACGTGGTGCGATTGAATTTGAAACGGTAGAAACTAAGTTTATCTTCAATGCGGATCGTAAGATTGACCGTATTGAGCCAGTAATTCGTAACGATGCACACAAGATCATCGAAGAATGTATGATTCTTGCGAATATCGCATCGGCATCTTACGTAGAAAAAGCGAAAGAGCCTGCGCTGTACCGTGTTCACGAAACTCCGGGCGAAGAGCGCTTAATGGGCTTCAAGAGCTTTTTAAGTGAATTAGGTTTAACACTGGAAGGTGGTCTGTCGCCATCACCAGTAGACTATGCACAACTGATGCAACAGATTAATGAACGTGAAGATCGTGAATTAATCCAAACTATGCTGCTACGCTCAATGAAGCAAGCGGTATACAACGCGGATAACGCGGGTCACTTTGGTTTAGCTCTTAAACGCTATGCTCACTTTACCTCGCCAATTCGTCGTTACCCAGATTTGCTATTGCACCGTGCGATTAAGTACCTTATTGCGAAAGAAGAAGGTCGTAACAGCGAACGTTGGACGCCAACTGGTGGTTACCACTACACTTTCGATGATATGGACTTCTACGGCGAGCAGTGTTCAATGACTGAACGTCGTGCTGATGACGCAACGCGTGAAGTAAACGACTGGTTGAAGTGTGAATACATGCAAGACCATGTCGGTGAGGTGATGGATGGTGTGATTGCCAACGTGACTGGTTTTGGCTTCTTTGTTCGTCTAACTGAACTGCACATTGATGGCTTGGTACACATCTCAGCGCTAGCGAATGATTACTACCAATTTGATGCTGTTGGTCAGCGTCTAGTGGGTGAAAGCTCAGGTAATATCTACCGCTTGGGTGATTCGGTTAAAGTGAAGGTTTCTGCGGTTAATTTAGAAACTCGCCAAATCGACTTTGACTTAGAAGACACTGATCGTCAGCCGCGTGGCAAAGGCAAAACAGCCAAGAAGCGTGCAGCCGAAGCGATGAAAAAGGCGAAAAGCAAGAAGCGCTCAGCAGTGAAGAGTAATAAACCAGGTGTATCAGCGAAGCCTATGGTTGAGCCAACTAAGCGACCTGACGGAAGCAGCGAAGGCCCTGCTAAGAAGAAAAAGCCAGCGAATAAAACCGGTGCTGCTAAAGCTCGCGCTAAGAAAAAGCGTGCAGCAAGCCGTAAGCCAAAGGCTGATAACTCTTAAGACTGATAAATCTTAAGGCTAATAAGGCGCTCTGCTAATCAGGTTTAGCGCCTACTGATTTAGTGTGAAATGACTTTAATGCGAGAGTATCAGGCACAAGACGCATACTCTCGAAATGAACAACACAGAGGTGGACACATCGGCATTGATGTCATTCATCTCTGAGCAATAAGAGTAAGTTGAGACAATGAGTAACGAATTTATTTACGGTATTCACGCGGTGAAAGCCGTACTAGAAAAAGATCCTGCACGTTTTATCGAAGCGTATGTATTGAAAGGTCGCCAAGACGAGCGTCTTCTTCCATTACTGAACCAACTGCAACAGTTTGGTGTGTCGATTCAACAGATGGGTCGTAAGCCGTTGGATGAAAAAGCACAAGGTGCGAATCACCAAGGTCTTATTGCTAAGGTGAAGCCTGCTAAGCAGCTTAATGAAACTCACCTAGACGATATCCTAGCGCAGCACGAACAGCCTTTGCTGTTAGTTCTAGACGGCGTAACAGACCCTCATAACCTAGGCGCTTGTCTACGTAACGCGGATGCCGCAGGTGTCGCTGCTGTTATCGTACCTAAAGATCGCTCTTCGCCGTTAACAGCAACGGTAAGCAAGGTTGCATGTGGCGCAGCTGAAACGGTTCCTCTCGTGCGCGTAACCAACCTAGCTCGCACAATGCGTGCACTGCAAGAGCAGGGCGTATGGTTTGTGGGTACGGCAGGTGAAGCAACGCATGATATCTATCAAGCGAAGCTAACGGGTCCTCTTGCGGTAGTTATGGGTGCAGAAGGTGACGGTATGCGTCGTTTAACTCGTGAAACTTGCGATGATCTGATTAAGATTCCAATGGCAGGTAGCGTATCGAGCTTAAATGTTTCTGTGGCGTCGGGTATTTGCCTGTTCGAAGCGGTAAGACAGCGTTTAGCTCAGTAATGCGTTAACGCTGCTTTAAGTCTATGAATTTATTAGCGCTCACCACTTGCTGGTGGGCGTTTCTTTTTAGGCTGTTATAGCAAAATCCATCGGTTTGTCGGATGGCTAGATGGCGACAGAAAAACTGTTTCATTATTCACCAAATAGCGCTTGCCAATACCGGGTTCTTTCTATAACATTTGCCGTCCTTAAAACTCGGTCATTTATCTTTAGTTCCTTGCTTCCTCTGGACGACCGGGCCACTCGTGGAAGCTAATAATCCGTAAGGAGCAACCAAATGCGTCATTACGAAATCGTATTCATGGTTCACCCTGATCAAAGCGAGCAAGTTGCTGGCATGATCGAGCGTTACACTGGTTCTATCACTGAAGCTGGCGGTACTATCCACCGTCTAGAAGACTGGGGTCGTCGTCAAATGGCTTACCCAATCAACAAGCTTCACAAAGCTCACTACGTTCTTATGAACGTTGAAGCTGGTCAAGAAGTGATTGACGAGCTAGAAACTGCTTTCCGTTTCAACGATGCAGTTCTACGTAACATGATCATGCGCACTAAAGGCGCTGTGACTGAGCAATCTATTATGCTTAAGCAAAAAGAAGAGCGTGCAGAGCGTGCTCCTCGTCGCGAAGAGCGTACAGAAGCTAAACCAGAAGCAGCTGCTGAGTAATTCTTTTTTGGCTTAACGCCTTAAAAAATTCTCAACTTGTTTTAGGTCATTGATAGTTATTTCGATAATTGTGAAAGACCGCTTTACTAAATTTAAGATCAGGAGATAGCCCATGGCTCGTTTCTTCCGTCGTCGTAAATTCTGCCGTTTCACTGCAGAAGGCGTACAAGAGATTGACTACAAAGACGTAGCAACTCTTAAAAACTACATCACTGAAGCTGGTAAAATCGTACCTAGCCGTATCACTGGTACAAGCGCTAAGTACCAGCGTCAACTAGCTCGCGCTATCAAGCGTTCTCGTTACCTAGCTCTACTACCGTACACTGACAAGCATCAGTAATCGGTAATAGTTAATAATAGTTTAAGAGGACTAAGATAATGCAAGTTATTCTACTTGATAAGATCGGTAACCTAGGTGGCCTTGGCGACCAAGTAAACGTTAAATCTGGTTACGCTCGTAACTTCCTTATCCCACAGGGTAAAGCAGTTATGGCAACTAAAGACAACGTTGCTATGTTCGAAACTCGTCGTGCTGAACTAGAAGCTAAAGTTGCTGAGCAACTAGCTGCTGCTGAAGCTCGTGCAGAGAGCGTTAACACTCTAGAAGGCGTTACAATCGCTTCTAAAGCTGGTGACGAAGGTAAACTATTCGGTTCTATCGGTACTCGTGACATCGCTGACGCTATTACAGCGGCAGGTGTTGCAGTAGCTAAGAGCGAAGTACGCCTACCTGAAGGCGCTCTACGTAACATCGGCGAATTCGAAGTAAGCATCCAACTTCACTCTGAAGTTTTTGCTACTGCGAAAATCGCTATCGTTGCAGCTGAGTAATTTCAGTACCAAGACGAATTCTTTCTTTTGAAAGTTTTAAACACCAGCTTCGGCTGGTGTTTTTTTATGTCTGGAATATAGGAAAGTACAAGGAAGGGCTACAGTAGGTAAAAAGCTTACGGTGATCCATAAGCTGTTATTGCTGAACAAGTTGTTCTCAAGGTTAGAGGTGGCCTAAGATTAGAACTGGAAGAGCAAGTTGATCGATAGAACAGAGTCTTGTTTGCTTAAGCCTTCAGGCACTTTATCGTGGTACTGGCGAGAGTGAGCGATCTTCAGCGCGATATTGTCAGTAATATCGTTGATGGCTTCTAACTCAGTATCAAACTTTAGGTTACTGTGACCAGAGACAAGCGTCACGTCTGCCTTGAGCTGCAAATTCTTCAACACCTGCCATGACGTATTCACGTTGCCACGGAAAATTGCCTCTTCAACAATCTCTGGGAAGATGATGTCATCATCATCAATCTCATCAAGGTTCGGTTCTTGGTAACGAAAACCTGGTCCCACTTCGACTTCCAACACAAACTCTTCGGTATTCGAAAACTGGTAACCCAGACCACTCGAAATTGTGTAGTCCTTAAAGTAAGCACTGTATCTCGAGTCGACTCCTTTGAAACTGCCGTAAAGGTAGGTTTTAGGGCTTAACTTGTAGTCACTCTGAGCTGAGTAAGTCGATTGCCTTTTATCTTCTTCGCCATCTTTGTAGAGGTTGTAGTATTTCCATTCACCACTGGTTCTATGACGGCCAGCCGTGTACTCACCGTTAAGGCGTGCGTTAAGCGCTCGTGAATCAGAGTTACCAGTATGCGACTGATATCCAAATTCGACTTCCGTTTTTAGCGGGCTCGGTAGTTCTGTATCACTTGTATCACTCGGTGCGATATCCATATCTTTTTCTTCAGGTGTCGGTGCAACGACGATCGGCTCAGAAGTAGGTTCTGAAACTACTATAGAGTCGAGGATTGCATCAACAGAGTCTTTAGCATCATCAGCTAAGGCCATCGGAGCGCTCAGGAGACCAGTGCTTAGAAGACCAGAGCTCAGAGCCAATAATTTGGACACGTATACCTCTAGTTATACAGTGAGTGAATGGCAGGATCGTAATGCTACCCTTGGTTAATTCCGTCAGCAATAGGTAAATTCTTCCTGAAGAATAAAACAAACTCATAGGATCGGATTACAAACGGATGTTCTTGGGTATAATGAACGATCATTATTAGTTATTGAGTGTAGTCATAGTGGATACCAAAAGTCAGAAATCAGCCAACGATCAGGTGGACGCCATCAAGGTCCCGCCACATTCATTAGAAGCTGAGCAATCTGTTATTGGCGGTTTGTTATTAGATAACGAACGCTGGGATACAGTTGCCGAAAAGGTTGTGGCCAAAGACTTTTATAGCCGTCCTCACCGTCTGATCTTTGAAGCGGTAAAGGATATCCTTGAAGAAAGTTCTCCTCTGGATCTTATTACACTCTCTGAACATTTAGAGCTGCGTGAGCAACTTGAAGAAGTGGGTGGCTTTGCTTACCTTGCTGACTTAGCGAAAAACACACCAAGTGCCGCAAACATCAATGCGTATGCGGATATCGTAGCGCAACGTGCACTTGTTCGTAGCCTGATTGGTGTCGCGAATGAGATTGCTGATTCTGGTTATGACCCTCAAGGTCGTACATCGGAAGAGCTGGTTGATCTTGCTGAAAGTAAAGTCTTCGCGATTGCCGAAGGCCGTGCAAGTGAAAACGAAGGTCCACAAAACGTTGATAGCATTCTAGAGAAGACGCTAGAACGTATCGAGATCCTATACAAAACGCCGCAAGATGGTGTGACAGGTGTCGATACTGGCTTCAACGACCTCAACAAGAAAACAGCAGGTCTACAAGGCTCTGACTTAATTATTGTTGCTGCTCGTCCATCGATGGGTAAAACCACATTTGCGATGAACTTGTGTGAAAACGCGGCGATGAAGCAAGACAAACCGGTTTTAATCTTCTCGCTAGAGATGCCAGCCGAACAGCTGATGATGCGTATGCTTGCGTCACTTTCTCGCGTAGACCAAACCAAGATTCGTACTGGTCAGCTAGATGATGAAGATTGGGCTCGTATCTCGTCGAGTATGGGTATTCTGATGGATAAGAAGAATATGTATATCGATGACAGCTCGGGTCTAACGCCAACAGAAGTGCGTTCTCGTGCTCGACGTATCGCTCGTGAACACGATGGTATCTCTATGATCATGATAGATTACCTTCAATTAATGCGTGTACCTTCGTTATCTGATAACCGTACTCTTGAAATCGCCGAGATTTCTCGCTCATTGAAAGCGTTAGCAAAAGAGCTCAACGTTCCGGTTGTGGCACTTTCTCAGCTTAACCGTTCCCTAGAGCAACGTGCTGATAAGCGCCCAGTAAACTCGGATTTGCGTGAATCAGGTTCGATTGAGCAAGATGCCGATTTGATCATGTTCATCTATCGTGATGAGGTTTATAACCCAGATAGTTCCTTGAAAGGCATTGCTGAGATCATCCTTGGTAAGCAACGTAACGGTCCGATCGGTTCTGTTCGTCTTACGTTCCAAGGCCAACACTCCCGATTTGATAACTATGCAGGCCCTGCATTTGATGATGAGTAATCGCTAATGACTTACATGAAAGCGGCGACGGCGAGCATTGACTTAAACGCGCTCGAACATAACCTGAACCAGATAAAGTCGAAGGCTCCTCAGTGCAAGGTCATGTCTGTTGTGAAAGCCAATGGCTACGGACACGGCTTACTGCATATAGCCAAGCATTCAAAAAGCTCTGATGCTTTTGGTGTGGCGCGTATTGAAGAAGCGTTACAACTTCGTGCTGGTGGCATTGTTAAACCTATTTTGTTGCTGGAAGGATTTTACTCTTCGGGCGATTTGCCAATCTTGGTGACCAATAACATTCAAACGGTGGTGCATTGTGAAGAGCAATTAAGCGCGCTAGAGAATGCGGATTTGGAAACACCCGTTGTGGTATGGCTAAAAGTCGACAGTGGTATGCACCGATTAGGTGTTCGCCCTGAGCAATACCAAAACTTTGTTGAGCGTTTGCATCAATGTGCGAATGTTGCCAAACCTCTACGTTACATGAGCCACTTCGGTTGTGCTGATGAACTGGATAGAGCAACCACCGTTGAACAGACAGAGCTTTTCTTGTCGCTTACTGAAGGTTGTGAAGGGGAGCGTTCACTTGCTGCCTCTGCGGGTTTACTCGCTTGGCCAGACAGCCACCTTGATTGGGTTCGTCCGGGAATCATATCTTACGGTGTCTCTCCATTTGTTGATAAATCAGCGCAAGAGCTTGGATTTTTGCCTGTGATGACCCTGACCTCACACCTAATTGCCGTTCGCGATGTGAAAGCCGGTGAAAGTGTGGGTTATGGCGGAAACTGGACCAGTGAACGTGATACCAAGGTTGGTGTTATCGCGATTGGTTACGGTGATGGTTATCCTCGTACTGCACCTAACGGTACTCCAGTGTTCGTTAACGGTCGAAAAGTACCGATCGCAGGACGTGTATCAATGGACATGCTAACGGTTGATCTAGGCCCTGATGCGGCAGATAAAGTCGGCGATGAAGCGACT
Organism: Vibrio sp. 10N.222.52.B7; assembly: GCF_041474275.1. NCBI lineage: Bacteria > Pseudomonadati > Pseudomonadota > Gammaproteobacteria > Vibrionales > Vibrionaceae > Vibrio > Vibrio sp. 10N.222.52.B7. The sequence goes on from NZ_JBFRTU010000043.1 coordinate 24,839, forward strand.
CTGTGGGGTAAAGGTTTACCTTCAGAAGAAGTGGCTGAACATATCGGCACTATCGCTTACGAGTTAGTCACTAAGCTGACTTCGCGTGTTGCGATGGAATATGTGAAGTAATCATGGATCTTGATAAGTAAATTATGTTCAAGCGAACGACTCGAAGCTGGCTAATGTCTGCAATGACATTACTCGGTGTCAGCTTTTCTTCTTCCGCTGTGAGTGAAGAAAAAGATTCAGCCTTTGTTCCTTTCTACTTCAGCACCGAAACCATGGGTAACACCTTTGGGGTTGCGGGTGTCGCAAAGGGTGTTTGGCAACCTCAAGCCGCTCTGTTTGGTATGGCACTCTATTCAGACAAAGACAGTTACGTCGGTTTTCTATCGGCTTTTAACTATGCCTTGTCTGAGAACGTATTGTTTAGCACTCAGATGTATCAAGCGCGCTTCAACGACAACCCGTATTACATTGGTTCTCAAGGCGATAATGATTCATCTATCGATGACAAAACCATTGCTGATGGCTTAGAGCAAAACTATCAGTTTGAGTTTAAGTATTTGCTACCTTGGGGCAACGTTGCAGAACACGGTTTACTCGGTGCTTTTCAGCCAATCAAAGATGTGAGCTTTGCTTCGCCAATCGAATCGGGTGTCAGTTCGATTCTATTTACGCCTTTTTATACTGCTCGTGAGTTGGAAGGTTTAAATAATACCGAGGAGGCAACAGGCTTTAGTTTGGCGTTTGATTGGGATAACCGTGATAGCACACGCAACCCGACCAGAGGTTCTCACACTAACCTTGAGTTCACCACTGGCGCAGAGAGTTGGTCTAACGATGACTTGTGGCTTAAGTGGACCTTCCAAAATAGCCAGTACTTTGCTTTAGGTCCTTTAGGGGACTTATTCGATCAACAAGTTTTAGCATTTGATTTCTATACCGCTGACACGCCAACGTGGGATAACTGCTCTGGGCAAGATTGTGCTCGCCCACCAGAAACGGAGCAAGCTCGATTGGGTGGCTTGTATCGTTTACGAGGTTATACCGGAGGTCGTTATCACGGTCGCTCTGCAGTTCATTATTCTGCTGAGTACCGAGTACTTCCTGACTGGCAACCACTTGGCGATATCCCACTGATAAACTACTACGATTTGCCTTGGTGGCAATGGGTAGCGTTTGCTGAATTAGGGCGCGTTGCCGATGAGTACGACATCAAAACACTGCACTCGGACATGAAATGGAGCTTAGGTGGCGCGGTGCGTTTCCAAGTGGAAGGCATTGTTGTTCGTGCTGAGTTGGCGCGAGGTGGTGATGAAGGGACCTTTAGGGTCATGATCAATCAGCCCTTCTAAAGCTTTCGGCCTACAGTAGGCCAAATACTATTTTTATAAGAGTGGTCGTGGAAACACACCACTCTTTTTTATTAACAAGATATTGTTTTTATTAAGGAGATCTTGTTTTCAAGCAGTCTACTCACCTTGCATCGTAGCAATCACAGTTCGGCTTCCACCACAATCTCGGTGCTCTCCTAAGTAAATGCCCTGCCATGTTCCTAAAGCTAAACGACCATTGCTAATTGGTATTGTCACACTGGTGCCAAGTGTCGATGCTTTAATGTGGGCAGGCATGTCATCATCACCTTCATAGGTGTGTCTGTAGTAGGGCGCTCGCTCTGGGACAAACTTATTAAAGTGTGATTCCATATCGGTACGGACGGTATGATCAGCGTTCTCGTTTAGCGTGAGGCTGGCAGAGGTATGTTGGATAAAAAGATGTAATAAACCAACAGATAGAGAATTGATATCGTGTATCTGTTGTTCAATTTCATCAGTAATGAGATGAAATCCACGCTTTCGTGCATTTAGGTGTATAGTCTTCTGAATCCACATACGCCATCCTTTATAATGTATTTGGAAAAAAAGTGGTTTAACGCTATCTTTTGAACTTGAATTTATCAGGTATCGCTCACATTTAATTATGTTAGAGCTAGAGTCTGTACCGATTCTTCTGTCAGGAAATCTAATCCTGATTTATCTCAAGGTACAGCTCTTCATATGCGGCATAATACGTCGTGAAAAAAAATTACAAAGAATCTTTCAGTGGTGACGCGGTTTGGTCATCACAGAAAAATATAAACTTTCGCCTAATCGGGGGTTCTATTCATCACCCAGGTGACGTTTAGAATAAAACCTACAGTAACATCGGGATAGATACCATGTTGAAAAATATCAACCCAACGCAAACACAAGCGTGGAAAGCTCTAACGGCACATTTTGAGTCTGCTCAAGATATGGATATGAAAGAGCTGTTTGCTCAAGATGCAAAGCGTTTCGAGAGCTTTTCTACTCGTTTCGGTTCTGACATCTTAGTGGATTACTCTAAGAACCTTATCGATGCTGAAACTATGCAGCACCTATTTGCTCTTGCGAACGAGACTGAAGTTAAGTCTGCAATCGAAGCAATGTTCGGTGGTGATGCAATCAACAAGACTGAAGGTCGTTCAGTACTTCACACTGCTCTACGTAACCGTAGCGACAAGCCAGTAATGGTTGACGGCAAAGACGTAATGCCAGCAGTTAACGCTGTACTAGCAAAAATGGAACTGTTCACACACCGCATCGTTTCTGGTGAGTGGAAAGGTTACACAGGTAAAGAGATCACTGATGTTGTAAACATCGGTATCGGCGGTTCGGATCTTGGTCCATACATGGTGACTGAAGCACTAACGCCATACAAAACTCGCCTAAACATGCACTTCGTTTCTAACGTAGATGGCACTCACATCGTTGAGACACTTAAGCCTCTTAACCCAGAAACAACGCTATTCTTAGTGGCATCTAAAACATTCACGACTCAAGAAACAATGACTAACGCGCACTCTGCACGTGATTGGTTCTTGGCTGAAGCGGGTGACAACGCACACGTAGCTAAACACTTCGCAGCACTATCAACTAACGCAACTGCGGTCGCTGAGTTTGGTATTGATACTGACAACATGTTCGAATTCTGGGACTGGGTTGGTGGTCGTTACTCACTATGGTCTGCAATCGGTCTTTCTATCTCACTATCTGTTGGCTTCGATAACTTCGTTGAGCTACTAGAAGGTGCTCACGAGATGGATAACCACTTTGCTTCAACTGAGTTTGAAAGCAACATTCCAGTAATCCTTGCGCTTATCGGTATTTGGTATAACAACTTCCACGGCGCTGAGTCAGAAGCAATTCTACCTTACGATCAATATATGCACCGTTTTGCGGCTTACTTCCAACAAGGCAACATGGAATCGAATGGTAAATTTGTTGACCGTGACGGCAATCCAGTAGAATACCAAACTGGTCCTATCATCTGGGGTGAACCAGGTACAAACGGTCAGCACGCTTTCTACCAACTGATTCACCAAGGCACTAAGCTGATCCCATCAGACTTTATTGCTCCAGCTATCAGCCACAACCCAGCATCTGATCACCACCAGAAGTTGATGTCTAATTTCTTTGCTCAAACTGAAGCACTAGCATTCGGTAAGACAAAAGAGACAGTGGAAGCTGAATTCCTAGCGGCTGGCAAAACAGCTGAAGAAGTGGCTGAGCTTGTACCTTTCAAAGTATTTGAAGGTAACCGTCCAACGAACTCTATTCTTGTTAAGCAAATCAACCCTCGCTCTTTAGGTAACCTAATCGCGATGTACGAGCACAAGATCTTCGTTCAAGGCGTTATCTGGAACATCTTCAGCTTCGACCAATGGGGTGTAGAACTTGGTAAGCAACTAGCAAACCAAATTCTTCCAGAGCTTGCTGACGATGCTCAAGTAACGTCTCACGACAGCTCAACTAACGGTCTAATCAACGCATTTAAAGCGCTTAAAGCTTAATTGAGTTGATAGCACCAAAAAAACGCCAACCTTCGGGTTGGCGCTTTTGTATCTGTATAGCAAGCATTGGTTAAATCGCAGGTAATAAAAAAGGCTGGCATGATGCCAACCTTCTTTGAGTTGATACTCAGTACTGCTAGAAATAAACAGCTGTTATTCGAAACAGATCTCGATGAAAGCATTACCCCATTGAGATGAGAAAGGCATGATGATGATTGCCCCATCACACTTGTGACGAATCGTATGACCTTTACCGGAAACCACGATTGGTGTTGCCATATCGAAGTCAAAACCGCTTTCCGCAAGAATACGTTTCGCACCGCCAGTCACCATGTTAGTGATTTCACCCACCATATCGGTCACTTCTTCGTTGAGGCCGTTTGGTCGTTCACCAAGCATGTTTTCCATGATTTCGAGAGCGAGACCTTCATCAAAGGTGATCGACATAGAGCCACGAGATTGTGTACCCACCATACCAATTAGGCCGGATACATCACCACGAGCGATTTCATCTTTCTTAACTCTCGGTTTTTGTGGCTTCAATTCTAGAGAAGCCATCGTTTTTAATACGTTCATCAAAGAAGCTAAAAACGGGTTTACAAATTCAGCGCGCATAATGTTCTTCTATAATCTTATTCTTTCATCTCGGAGGAGCAAGATTGGCAAATGCCATGCGATTCAATGACATGATTCGTCAATTGAAAGCCATGCTTCTCAGCGTTACTGGCGAGTAGGGTGACAAGCGCATCGTCCTGCAGTTCTATCACAGTGCCACATTTATCGCAGATCAGTAGTTGGGAGAAATGTTTGTTGGCATTGCAAGAGCAGCAGCATATGAAGCTATTGGTTGACTCAACTCTGTGAATGAAACCTTGCTCCAACAAGAAATCCAAAGCGCGATATACTGTAGGTGGCTTGGCTTGCGGTTCACTGACTTTCAACTGCTCTAATAATTCATAAGCACTGGAGGCTTTTTTATTAGAGAGGATGAGCTCAAACACTCGCTTTCTTTGAGGTGTTAATCTAACGCCTCGCGATGCGCATATCCCTTCAACTTGCTCTATTAATGTGTGGTCCAAATTTTTCACCATTCAATCGGACATCCCTAATCAAACCTTATTTCTAGGTTACTACGTTTTGGGAGCCAATGATTTCTATTAAAGTCAGGTACAGAGCGTATTGTGACCCACGACTTTGAATAAGACAAGGTAACTCAAAATGACAGTGTGACTCAAGGCATAACTGATTAATGAGGTTGAATTAGAGATCTGGTGAATAGGTTTATAAAAAAGTATGAGGTAAAGTTGATATGACATCTTCATTTGAGTTCAATTTAGCTCAATTAATTTTTCTTACAATAATGTGCTGTTTTAAATCACATTTCTTATCGCATATTGTTCCTTATTCGATAAGATCGATGCCTAATATAGACTAGAAGAAGACTATTGACCCCTCCTGTCAACATGAGCTTGTCATGGTGTATTGTAGTTTTAGTCTTTAATTTCAAATGCTTGGAGTTAAGCTGTGGAGCAAGTAAACAAAGAATCATTTCTGAAACTGTTGTCCATCTATAATCAAAGAGAAAAACGTTATCAACAACGTTTGGATGACTTTAAGGCCATGAGGGATAAGCTTGAAGAAGTGGAAGAACCAAGAGTTAAAAAAAATGAGCGATACATCAAACTGGCTATAGCCGCAGCTATTATTTTAGTCATCGCCTTTATCTTTATTTAAGTCGTCAAATTGGAAGGGAATAAAATGAAAAAGCATTTTGACGCTTTGGCTAAAGCTTCATTAGAAAGTAGTCATCTTAACCTTGGTGAATGGTATGAAAGCTATGGTTTAGCACTGCACTTATTCAAGTCTGATAGCAAAATTTACACAAAGGCGATGAAAAAGCGAGACGGTCATAAAAAGCACATTGCAAAATATATTGAACCTAAGTTACTCACCACGGAAGGAGTAACTGAGGAGTTTAAAAAAATAATGCGTTGGAAGACCTTTGTTGAACGATGGGACGCATATTACGAACCTATTGCAAAGCCTCAAGATCGCGTGCATCACTTGTCTGCAGTATTGGAGGCTTTGTCCGATGAAGATGTTCCACGAGCTTTAATCGAAATCGATAATTTGCCGGTTGACTACTTGATCAACGATACTTTTTGGGGCGAGGTCATTCTCTTTATCGTTGCCGCAAGATCAGGAGATCAAGAGCAAGCCCGATCAATAACGCAAGAACTGTACAACATGGCGCAGAGCGATCACAACACAGCGTTACTTAGCCATTTGTTACCAGCTTTATGTAAGAAATATTTAGATGAAGAGTATTATCCATGGCAAATGAAGGCTCGTGTAGTGAACTGGAATGGAGAAACTTATCATTGTGTTCCGGTATTAATACACAACTTTGATGCTTTTGGTGGTCAAGAGTACATAAACCATACTCCTGTCAGACAACGTGCTCGCGTTGAAAGAAAACATAGCGTGGATTACGTGTATTCTACAGACCGTTATGGAAACCGAGGTCAAAGCATCGCGAGTGCGACTGCTAATGTTGGAATCGCCGTAGCGAGTGCGACAGGTAAAGTTATCGGCCATACTTTGCTTTTGGGCGCCGCAGGGGCGATATATCTAGCGTTAGCCGGTAAGATTCGAGTAAATCACTACAATAATTCCAATCATAAAATAGTCTTAAATCGTAAGACCGAGATGCCTGTCAATTCGTGTGGTTATATCGTGACTAAACAGAACAGTACTATTGAACCATGGCAGGATGAAGAGGGGAGCGAAAGCATAGACAATAGCTTTTCGTTTTTGAACTTCACAGATGGTTTGGCTTATCCATGTCGAAAGGGGTATGACATCCCAGATGAACAAGGGCTTATTCAATTATTATTTGATGAAATAATGTAATCATGATTTGTATTTATGAGTTTTTGAGCCTTTGCTTTCAATCAAATTAAACCATTAAATACGTCCACTCCAACAACATATCAACAATCGAAATCAATGGTTGGAGTCATCATATATTAGCACTTTGCGGTCTCCGTGCTTGGAGGCCGACTTTGTCGTGCTCAGCGTGTGAAACCCAGTTATGTCACATATAAGCTACCAACGGATAAGGATCTCATGTTTTCACCACCTTCACGTGTAACCACGCTTTCAAGAGGGCTGCTTGTCACTACTATTGCTCTTATTCAGGGATGTTCATCTACAGATAAAGTAACACCACCACAACCAACCTTGGAGCGAGGGCTTGGATTACCTGCAGATGCAAAACTAATCTCGAATCATAACTCAGCAGAGGGGCGAGAAATGTTTCGTGATATGCAGTTGGCGTTAAAATCGCGCAATCTTTATCAAACCATGGGAGGGGATATCTCTTACATCAAAGGACAGTGCCCTATTGATGTTATCGCCCACCGTGGCAGCTCTAATTATGCTGAAAACTCTCGTAATGCGATTCAAATGGCGGCGGTAAGTGGTTTTGATGGAGCAGAAATTGATGTGATGCTGACGCGTGATAAAGATTGGGTTGTACATCACGACATAGAAACAGGAAGAGCAACCGCTCGTAGTGATGGTAAGCGATATCGCGTGAGTCGTATGAAGAGTAGTGAGTGGAACTCTCTGAGTGGAAGGAGCCCTGACGGAACATTAGATGGGTATCGTCCCGCTTATTTCAATGAAGCCGTGAATGATTGGTACCATTACGCAACGATTGAACAACCCCTTAATATTGAAATAAAAACATCAGATGGCTCCATGGAAGATTTGTTTAAACTCGACGAAATGGCCAGACAAAGTCTCCCCTATAGAAACTATTTTTATTCATCAATGGATATGGACGTTCTGAAAAAAATGCGGGAAATCAATTCAAGTGTTTATCTTGGGTATGTATGGGAGCCTCATTCGGCGTCGGTTGCTCAGTTTAAGCGGGATGCAAAACGAGGCATGGGTTCTGATGATTATTATCAGAAAAATAAAAAGAATATCGATCGCGCCTTTGCTATGGAGGGGCGTTATCGTAAGCATAAGCCCAAACATTCCGCTAAAACGGTAAAACGAATACTTGGCCCCAATAGTGGATTACATGTTGATATAAGAAGTTACCGACAATATGCGACAATTTACAGCCGTGCGAAAGCGCAAGGCATGAAGGTGGTGACTTATACGATTAACGGAACGGATTACCACCAAGATCAATTGGTCTCGTTAGCTAAGGCAGGTCGACCTCTGCCAGATGAGGCGATCATGGATACCAGTAAGTTCTCTATTTGTCAGCAGCTTGCTCCACAGCTTGTCGTTCAATCAAATGGCTACCAACCCACAACGTTAGCAGGCGAAACCGTTGCTGGCCTACCCAATGACGCTGATTTTCACCGACTCTATGAACAAATAGATTACCTCAAAGATGGCCATTACATCACTAACCGAGGTCTCATTAGGAGTGTGTCATATTCCAAGCCTGCTAGCGTGAAAGGTGTGAAAAAAAGAACGCAAACAACGCAGAGCGCGAAGCCAGCAGTGCTGTTTGATATTCAAGATGAAGATTTAAATTTAAGTAACGATGCGATCAGCATTTCGATGCCGACAGAAAAATGATGTTTGATGAGAACAGGGATAGACAAATTTTGGAAGCGTTAAGATGAAACCAGTTCCTAGCCAGGACGTAATAACCACAAATAATAAGAAGCCGAAATGGTTGGCTATTTTGTTGTTTTTTTGTTCACTTCTTTATCTTTTTCCTGAAGTCGCTTTCAACGCCAAGTTGGTTGAAATTGCGGGTGGAATCGATGTTAGTGATGCTCAATTACATAAAACGGAGCTATTTGGCCGAACCATCTCAGGGATCGGGGTGACTTTAATTGTTGCGGATTTTCTACTTAAAGGATGGCTGACCACGACGAAGTTTCGCGCTATTTCATCGTTGGTCGTGATTACAGCTTTGGTTTGGCCAACGGTGTTTTTTGGTCAAAAGGCAGTCATAGATAAATGGTTGATTGAACCGAGTAGTGCAAAGCAGAGACAGGAGGCTTTCTTTTCCTCTGTACTGCGATCTAGTTTAGCGATGAATGCGATTAATATCGAAGGGATCCCTTATAACTCAGAGGCGAGTACCGAGTCGTCAGAAATGACTTTTCTCGCTTTGATCGGTGGGTTGGTTTACAGCAATGATGCATTCTTAAGTCATATTGATGATAAGAAAGTTCAAATTTTGGATCGTTATATTCAAAATCGAGCAAACGCCAATTTCGATGAGCACTATGCGAACTATAAAGTATTACGGAGTGAAGTTCAGCAATCGTGGCATCAATATCAAAAACATGTTGGGGCGTATAATCAGACGGTAGAGTCTCGCCATCAAAAGGCCAATCAAGCGTGGGAAGAGGTCGAGTCGACCGTCGCGACGGGGTATCGTGATTATCAACAGGCGAGTAAGGCCTATTTAACGAGAGCAGAGGCGAGAGCACAAAGAGTTGCACAACCTATTTTTGACCTATTTGATGATAAAGAACGCTGTTATAAACGCAAAGGAAGCTCAAGAGCCAATTGTATCAGCCGCATTGAAGATCGCTATGAACGCTTATTAAAAGATAACTCGATTCCCCACCAACCGATGGATTATTGGTTAGAGAAAACCTTTCGACGAACGAAAGGTGAAACATCTTGGGGGGAAGCATTCGGTTCTCTAGGCTTATCAGTTATCCAAGCCGGTATTGAGCAGGCGACAGGGCAAGCTGGAGAAGCCATTCAAGATAAAACGTATACCAATAGTGTCGCTCATTACACACCACGAATACTGGCAGTGTGGCAAAAACAGTTCTTAAAAGAGACCGGTTATCCTATGGGAATCGACTCTATGTCGGAGTTTCGCTCCCACTCTACAACAGCAAGTAAGGTTCGTACTCAAGTTCATCGAAAGGGGATCCATTTAGACTCCAATTGGCAAATAAACCAAATTAGCGTGTTTAAAAATGCAGTCAGAAACAAAGTTATGAAGGACACCAAAGCTCGTTGGCATGCCGAGGCAAAGCAGCGGGGTTACGACATTGAACCGAACTTATCTTGGAATGATTTTCAAAAAGTAGCCGAAGTTCAGCAACAAATAAAGAATCGTATGGGCGAACGTTATTACGTCGAGCCCATGATGGCGACGTGGAATAATAAGCAATTTTACCAACAGGTTATTGTTCCAAATGTGAGGCGTGAGAGAGATTATTGGCTAGGTTATATTGAGGCGTCACGCGCTCAGTTTGCTGATGATGGCCCTTATGCTGAACAAGGCAAAGCGGCATTGCGTTCTATCATTGTGCCGCCAATATCAATGGGACTATCGCTATTTCTCGTTGTCCTAACGGTGTTTAAGCTGCCAGGAAAATTTATCGTGTTGATGAATTACCATAAACCACGGCCAGCACCGAACTTGAAGAGCAAGGCTCTGAATATAGGCAGCTCGTTTATCGTCATATTCGTTATTCTTGTTGTGCCTGTGAATGTATTTTCATCCAAGTACACTCAAACGGACTCAACGATTGGCTTTTTCTTAGAGCAAGTCAGTGACACACTATCTCCGTCGGCTTCTTATGCCGTTCGTTGGGTGATACATACTCAACCGTTGATTCATCCACTTGGCGCTCAAATAGACAAAAGTATGCGTATTACTGATGGGTTTTCTACCTCTTTGGAGCATTCGGTAGCGGAGTTGGATGGTGTTTTTGCTCGTTATTTAACTCAGCGTGCTGAGAGCGAACCGGTGAGTTCAGCTAAAAACAATAATGAAGCCCAAACGGAGTTTCCTATGTACATCAATTCAAATGCACAGAACCAACCGGGTTTTAAGGTTCGAATAATGAATATTAAGCCTAGGTACCAAGCCGGTATGCGATTGCCAGAGGGTAATTATGATGTTGAGGTCCGTGCCAATGGATACCAACCAAAGCGTTTATGGGTAAAGCACAGTAAAGGAAAAGCCTCTCACCGAATCGAACTTGAAAAGTTGGTTATTTAAGTCCGCGTCATAGAAAGTGAACAGAAGAAAATGATCTGCTCCTTCCACTAAAAAGGGTTTAGCGTTACTTGGTGCGGGAGCTGCTTTAGTAGCTGGTCACCCTGAACTTATCACCGCGAGCATATCGGCAGACGGTGTTCAATTCGGTGGCATTATTGGCGCAAGTGCTCCCATAGTATTTGGCCTATGGGAAACCCTGCGTAATGAGTTTAAGTAAATGGCTGAGTATCAAACACTAATAGTCGCGGTTGCTACAGGGTGCGTCTCAAGTATGGCTACAGTCGCTGCGATTAGAGTTGATATTGATTGGCTCAAAATTGGATTAGGCGAATTGAAAGTAAGAGTTATCGAGCTAGAGAAAACAAACAAGGATCCACAATAATACCTTGTCGTTTTATGCAGTTAAGGGATAGAGTGTTGCTGTTTCTTCAATGTTAACTTCATAGGTTGTAGTGAATGGCTCCAATTCATAAAAGGCATGATTTTCTTGAATCGACTAAACGCTTGTTAAGAGAGCACGTTGCGAACTTATGTTCAAAACCCGACTGTAGAGTTCTTACCTTAGCGTCTAAAATTGATAACTGTTCATTATCGAACGTGGGGGTCGCAGCTCATATTTGTGCAGCTGCACCTGGAGGACCTCGTTATAAGAAAGAGCAAACAGAAGCAGAAAGAAAGCATTATGACAATGGTATTTGGTTATGCACTACTTGTTCTAGGCTTATCGATGTTGATGATGGTTCTTACTCTGAAGAGCTCTTACGTGATTGGAAGAAGCAAACGTTAATCTTTGCAAGAAATAGCCTTGGTAAGCAACTCCTCCCTAAAGAAGAAATTGAATCAAAAGCACTAAAAAACACATTGGATTATGTATCTGGTAAGGACACCATCTTTTCTGCTGATGTACCATCAAAGATGGTTGGTTTTATTGACGATCACCTTAACCAGTTAGACGATCGATTTTCAGTTCAAACTAATATAATCAATGGCACAGCACTTAGACGTATTACGCCTCTAACTCATGATGCAAGTTTTTCAATATCAATGAGCAAGTCTGATGGAGAAGAATTTGAATCTAATATGGATATGATGAGAGAAACCGGTAAACCAGTAAGGCTATCCAATGAAAGCTTTAAATTTACCGGCTCGAAACTGTTTGAAACAATAGGTAATAATGTCAGTGGGGATAAAGAGCTAGTTATAAAACCTGCATCAAGTAAGGTTACTGTTGACCTTTATGCTGTTTCACAATCACAGCAAGTCTTTCTTGGAAGCTTTAAAGGGAAGCAGTTTCGATTGAAAAACGGCTTAAAGTTTGAAGCTTTTGCGTTTAATAAGCTGATTCATATATCGTGTTTTTATGACCTTTCAGATACTCAAGAGCCTAAAGTGACATGCAATTATGTCATTAAGACTTCGTTGTGGAATGGTAAACGTGTTAATCGAATTCCGTTTTTTAATAAGCTATTAATGGCCAAAGAGATTCTTCAATCGGGTGGAGCTTTAAGTATTGGGTTAGAGCTTAGATGTGGTGAGTCTATAGGACCAATGTCTCTTGGGGACGAGAAACAAGACCTTTTAAAGTTTTTCAGAGAATTCGGAGACGTTATTCATATTCTTGATTGCTATAAAAAAATATCAGAAAAATTCGCTCTTCCACAGCCGATCTTCAGTGACTTTGAATTATCAGCTGATGAATATGAAACGTTGACCTACGTTACAAGCTTGCTTGATGGAGAAGAAATTGTGTTGGGTAACGATATTGTACCTTTCAAGTATGATGTCAGCTTGGAGGAGTACCAAAAAATATTGGAAAGCCTGAAAGATGGTAGCCCCAATGAAGTAAAAATCACAAAGAGAGGCTTCCTTCCTGAAAGTTTTGGGCTAGACCTAAAGTCGATAGAGTTTGAACGCACCTATTTTGATTTGGAGTTAGATGCGATAGTTGAAGACGAGCTAGTAAAGTTAAATTATGTACCAAATAAAGATTCAAAGGTGGTTTCAAGTTTGTCTCTTGCAGATAATTAAATTTAAGTTTTTTATATCGACTTAACTGTATTCTTCATGTGCAGCTTATGCGGAAATAGCTGCGTATAAACTTGCCACAGAATGTTCAAATTCCGATGGCCAGTTACTTGGGCTACTTCTTCAATTGAGTAGCCCTTTTCAAACAATCTACTTGCTCCCTCTCTTCTCAAATCGTGGTACCTCAAATCTTCAATACCTAATTCGTTTCGTACTCGCTGAAAGCCTGCGCTGACACTTCGTGAATTGTACGGAAAAATCAGATCACCTTTATTGGGTTGCTTGAGTGCGATCTCGAATGATTCACCAAGTAACGGAACAATCATGTGATTACCCTCTTTTTTTCTTGGGTCTTTTCTATCTCTAACGAGTATCGTTTTATGTTCTTGGTTGAGGTCTTCCCAACGCAGTTTGCAGACTTCACCAATTCGCATACAAGTGAGAATGCTGAACTCTAAAATGTCAGTGAATGGGATTCGAGTTTTGCCGTTTGGTCTGAAAGACTCACGTTGCTCTAATCCAAGCTTTAAAAGCTTCAGCTCTTCAGAAGTAGGGCGACGTGTTCGTTTCTGACTCTTACCGACTAACCCCATATCAATAAGAACGGGTACGGCTTCATCAAATATCTGGTGATTGGTGTCGATGTTGAAGACAGGCTTAGACTTTTTCATTACAGAACGCAGGTAAGCAATATCATGATAAATCGTTGCGGGTTTTGCTCCTGCGCCTCTTCTGTTTTTACAGTGCTCGATTAAGTCGCTAGTTCGTAGCTGATTACTCTCAACTTGGGCGATGTCGCAATCCCTAAGCATTTTGATCACATAGCGTTTTGTTCGGCCTGTATTGTCCCAAAGGTCACGCTCTGCCATGAACAAATCGAGGAGTACCGAAAGGGGTACAGTTTTTGGCTGATTGAGTACCCCTTGAGCTTCTAGTTCAGCTACCCTTTTTTTACCGAAAGCTTTAGCGAGTGCTTTCTTTTTTAGAGTTTTGCTTTCCCTGTGTATAATGCGCGAATTCTTTTTAACGATGATTGTTACCTTGAACCTTGGTTCACCGCTTTTTAGCTTTCTGGTCTCGATGGTATAACTTGCCATTGTCCAACTCCTAAAGGGGTACTTGAGGGGTACTACAGGAAGTAATTCCGTTTAATTCTAGGTAATTCACTGTATGTTTGTACAGTATTAATTGAGACTGAATCATGACAAACACTAATAAAACCAGTAAATACGCTAGTAACCGACTTTCTGTTGCACCCATGCTCGATTGGACTGACCGCCACTGTCGTTACTTTCACCGTTTGCTTTCTCAGCAGACGCTTCTGTACACGGAAATGGTAACCACAGGTGCGATCTTACATGGTAAGGGTGACTTTCTAGAATATAACGAGCAAGAACATCCTCTTGCTCTTCAACTTGGCGGCTCAAACCCTGTTGATTTAGCAGCTTGTGCCAAGCTTGCTGGTGAGCGTGGCTATGATGAAGTAAACCTAAATGTAGGTTGTCCTTCAGACCGAGTTCAGAATGGTCGTTTTGGTGCATGCTTGATGGCTGAACCTGAGCTGGTGGCAGATTGCGTATCGGCGATGAAAGAAGTGACTGATATTCCAATTACTGTGAAAACGCGAATTGGTATCGATGACCAAGACTCTTATGAGTTTCTGACTAAGTTTGTTTCGACGGTTTCTGAAAAAGGCGGCTGTGAGCAATTTACTATTCATGCTCGTAAAGCATGGTTGAGTGGCCTTAGCCCGAAAGAGAACCGCGAGATCCCACCGCTAGATTACGATCGTGCATACCAAATCAAGAAAGACTTCTCTGATCTTGTGATTGCTGTGAATGGTGGCATTACTACTCTTGAGCAAACTAAAGAGCACTTGCAACACCTTGATGGTGTGATGATCGGTCGTGAGGCTTATCATAGCCCGTTTATCTTGGCTGAAGTTGATCAACAGATTTTTGGTTTGGATACGCCAATTAAGAAGCGCTCACAAGTAGTTGAAGAGATGTATCCGTACATCGAACGTGAACTTTCAAACGGTGCAAGCCTAGGGCACATCTCTCGTCATATGCTTGGTTTATTCCAAAGCATGCCGGGCGCAAGACAATGGCGTCGTTACATCAGTGAGAATGCGCATAAGAAAGGTGCAGGTATTGAAGTGATGCAAACAGCATTGGCTAAGATCCCTAAAGAGCTAAATGTTTAAGCTCCCTCTAAGTTAAAAACTTAAGGTTAAATTCGCCACTAGAGGCTAAATTTACCACTGTAAGTTTCTGAAAAGCCACGCATGAAGATGTGTGGCTTTTTATTTATCTGATAAATAAGGGTTTTATTGGTTTGGCACACTTGGTATGGAAGCTGCAATGTTAGAAAGTAGGAAAGATAGGTCATTAACTCATTAGGGAGACCATTATGTTTGAATTAATATTTGTTCTTATTTTCGTTGCGACTCTACTTGTCACTGGTATCACGTTTATGACGGTATTGGCTGCAACCGGAGTGGCGTTATTAGTCATGTTGGTCTTAGGTATGATGGGCGTCGTGTTTAAGTTACTGCCTTGGTTGATCGTGATTGCAATCGGTGTGTGGTTTTTCAAAAACTTTGTACACAGTTCTAACCAAAGACGTTACTAAGATCATGGTGTCGTCAAATCTTTGATCGTCAGCGGTTTATCGTTTGAGAATTTAAGATGTGTGATAGAATTTTCCCCAATAATCTATGAATGTGCATACAATTAGCACAACGATATGGAATTGGAGCTATCTCAAATGAATAAAATGCCATTAATTGCTTTAGTGGGAATGCTATCTTTAAGCTCGGCAGTGTCTGCTGAAGAAGAGTTTTCTTACACGGCTAAAGTCGGTGCCGATATGTGGTGGGGAAGTACAAAGCTAAACGAAGTTAGACAAGATGATGACTCTAACTCACCTTCGTTGTATTTCGCATTTGAGCATAATGCCCCGATGCTACCAAACGCTAGCTTTCGCTATACTTCTGTTGATGCAGATTCATTGGCTTTCGATAAGTACGATTACACCTTCTATTACACGTTGTTAGATCACAAGCTGATGAACTTTGATGCAGGTGTGACGTTCACTCAGTACTCAAACTCTAACTACATTGAGCCTAAAACGAGTACTCAAGCAACCTTTGATGAATTTACTTGGAGCTTCTACGGTAACGCAGAGATCAACGTTCCTGACACCAACTTCGATATCATTGGTACCATCGAGTTTGGTGATAGCAGTGGTATTAAGAGCACTGACTTGATGGCGGGTGTTCAGTACCGAATTCCAGTAGCAGAATCTGAGATTGCCCTGCGTGGTGGTTACCGTGTTATCGATTTAGATTCGGATGAGTTCTTTAGCTCAGAACTAGGCAAGAGCTTTGTCATGGTCGATGGTTGGTTTGCTGGTGCTGAAGTGCGCTTCTAGGCCATATAAAGCAAATTTAGAACGAATTTTAAGAACGCCACTTTATTAAGTGGCGTTTTTTTATATCTATTGGTTACTTGAGTATATATCTTTCTGGAATTAGTTAGCACATTCATCACTTTCGACCATCCTTAATACAGAGAGCTAATTTGCGTCTATTCTTATAAGGTCTATGTAGTGAGGTCAAAGCAAGGGATGGAATATGACACTCAATGAATTGAGAAATTTATATAGAGAAAACCTGTTAGTTGAAGCCATCATAGAGCCCTCAATTCAAGAAGGGTCTTGGGTTGTGGAGTTTCGTCATATGGGTGGTGGCTTCGTTCTGCTTACTGATGTTCATGGTGAAGAATGTCATTACGCGGATTTAGACTTGGCATCTAAGTCGGCAATGGCGGTTGGCTTTCAGCAAGTACGCATTGAAAACCAGTAAGACAATTTACGTTTCAATCGGTTTTTACTTCCAAAAAGTTATAAAACATACTTTTCTATTCTTTCTTGTTATTAAAAGGAGTGGTTAATCTATCGTCACGCAATGATTAGGGATGTCGTGACCATGTCTTTAAATAAGAAAGAGTCTTCACAAAACAATAATGCACAGTCTGGGGCTAATGAGTTACCTGGGCTAGCAGCACCACTTAATGACCAACAATTAGGTCATCTTCAGCAAACTGTTTCTGAACTGTCTTCACAGCAACTGGCATGGGTCAGTGGATACCTTTGGGGAGTGAGCCAAGCTCAGCCTGTCGGTGCTGCTGCGCCAATCGCTCAAGCGGCCGCTGCAGTAGCGGCTAAGCCAGCGGGTAAGCTCAGCATTATCTTCGCTTCTCAAACCGGTAATGCTAAAGGCGTCGCTGAATCGCTCGAGGCAGAAGCAAAAGCCTTAGGTATTGCTGTCGAGCTTTTCGATGCAAGTGATTATAAAGGTAAGAACCTAGCCAAAGAGACACACGTCATTTTTGTGGCTTCAACCAATGGTGAGGGCGAAGCCCCTGATAACGCTATTGAGTTGCATGAATTCCTACAATCGAAGAAAGCGCCAAAATTATCAAACCTACAATACGGTGTGATTGGTTTAGGTGACTCAAGCTATGAGTTCTTCTGCCAAACGGCTAAAGACTTCGATAGCTTCCTCGCTAAGCTTGGTGCTAAATCGTTTGTCGACCGTCTTGATTGTGATGTTGATTACGAAGAATCAGCAACGGAATGGCGCGCTAAAGCATTAGAGCAAGTAAAAGAGACGCTATCGACAGGCACTGAAGCCGATGTGGTTCAATTACCAGTCGGTCAAGCGGCCGCCGGTCATTCGCAATACACCAAACAAAATCCATATACAGCGACACTATTAACCAGTCAAAAGATCACGGGTCGTGACTCGGGTAAAGATGTTCGTCATATCGAGATTGATCTTGATGAGTCGGGCATTACCTACCAACCCGGCGATGCGCTAGGCGTATGGTATGAAAACAGTTCAGAACTCGCAAATCAGATTCTTTCTAAGGTTGGGTTATCGGGTATCGAAAGTGTCGATGTCGATGGTGAGAATCTATCTATCCATAGTGCGCTAGTGAGTAAATTTGAGATTACCACTTCAAACCCTCAACTTGTGACTAAGTTTGCTGAGTTATCGGGCAGCAAGAAGTTAATCAAGCTGGTGGAAGATAAAGACAAGCTTCGTGAATACGCGGGTAATACTCAAGTTGTCGATGTTTTAGCTGAGAAGAAAACTAAGCTATCGGCTGATGAGTTAATTGGCCTGTTACGTAAGCTGACACCGCGTCTCTATTCTATTGCATCAAGCCAAGCAGAAGTAGATGAAGAAGTTCACTTGACGGTTGGTTTGGTTGAATACCAAAAAGGCGAAGAGTCTCGTTTAGGCGGAGCTTCTAGCTTCTTAGCTCAACGTCTTGAAGAGGGTGGTGAAGTGAAGGTGTTTGTTGAGAACAACAATAACTTCAAATTACCACAAGACGACAATACACCAATCATCATGGTCGGCCCGGGTACCGGTATCGCACCGTTCCGCAGTTTTGTTCAAGAGCGTGAAAACAATGATGCTGAAGGAAAAAGCTGGTTGTTCTTTGGTGACCGTACCTTTACTCAAGATTTCTTATACCAAGTTGAATGGCAAAAGTACCTCAAGTCTGGCGCGCTAACTAAGCTCGATGTTGCCTTTAGCCGTGACCAAAAAGAAAAGGTTTATGTTCAGGACCGTTTAATCGAACAAGCAGAGCAGGTGTGGCAATGGCTGCAAGAGGGCGCGTACCTCTATGTCTGTGGCGATGCGACTCGAATGGCTAAAGATGTTCATGAAGCGTTAGTTTCGATAGCGGAAAAGCATGGCAACCAGAGCCGCGAGCAAGCTGAACAATATATTAATGATTTACGTAAAGCGAAACGTTACCAAAGGGATGTGTACTAATGAGCAAGCAAGTAATAGAGCAAGAAGTGCTAGGTCAAGTACTTGGACCTTTGGCTGACAATGAGCGTCTTAAGCGTGAAAGTAATAACCTACGCGGTACGATTGAACAAGATCTCCAAGACCGCATAACAGGTGGCTTTACTGCTGATAACTTTCAGTTGATTCGTTTCCACGGTATGTATCAACAAGACGACCGTGATATTCGTAACGAACGTACCAAACAAAAGCTCGAACCGTTACATAACGTCATGCTTCGTGCTCGTATGCCTGGTGGCATCATTACCCCTAAGCAGTGGTTGGCGATTGATAAGTTCGCAGACGAAAGTACCTCTTACGGTTCAATTCGTCTAACAACTCGTCAAACGTTTCAGTTCCACGGTGTCTTGAAGCCGAACATTAAGTTGATGCACCAAACGCTAAATAGCATTGGCATTGATTCAATTGCGACAGCGGGTGATGTAAACCGAAATGTTCTATGTACGACAAACCCGGTTGAATCTGAACTTCATCAAGAAGCTTACGAGTGGGCGAAAAAGATCAGTGAACATCTATTACCGAAGACTCGTGCTTATGCAGAAATCTGGTTAGATGGTGAAAAACTAGAAACAACGGATGAAGAACCTATCCTTGGTAGCAACTACCTACCGCGTAAGTTCAAGACGACGGTTGTCATTCCTCCGCAAAATGATGTGGACGTCCATGCTAACGATCTTAACTTTGTTGCTATTGCTGAAGACGGAAAGCTGGTGGGCTTTAATGTGTTAGTCGGTGGCGGTCTTGCTATGACACATGGTGATACCTCTACTTATGCACGTAAAGCTGACGACTTTGGTTTTGTGCCATTAGATAAAACGTTAGATGTAGCAGCGGCGGTGGTAACAACTCAGCGTGACTGGGGTAACCGTTCAAACCGTAAGAATGCAAAAACCAAATACACACTAGACCGTGTTGGTATTGATGTATTCAAAGCAGAAGTAGAAAAGCGTGCAGGCGTAGAATTTTCTGAAAGCCGTCCTTATGAGTTTACTGGCCGTGGTGATCGCATTGGTTGGGCGGAAGGCATTGATGGTAAGCACCACTTGGCGTTATTCATCGAGAATGGTCGTTTACTTGATTTTCCGGGTAAAGCTCTGAAAACAGGTGTTGCTGAAATAGCGAAGATCCACAAAGGTGACTTCCGCATGACTGCAAACCAAAACCTAATTGTTGCGGGTGTGTCGACGAGTCAAAAGGCCAAGATTGAAAAACTGGCGCGTCAATATGGCTTGATGGATGATGCTGTTTCAGAGCAACGTAAAAACTCAATGGCGTGTGTGGCTTTCCCAACATGTCCTTTAGCAATGGCAGAAGCTGAGCGCTTTCTTCCTGAGTTTGTAACGGATGTTGAAGACATTCTGAAAAAACATGGATTACCAGAAGAAGATAACATCATCCTTCGAATCACAGGTTGTCCAAACGGTTGTGGTCGTGCAATGTTGGCTGAACTTGGTTTGGTGGGTAAGGCTCCGGGGCGTTACAACATGCACCTAGGTGGCAACAAGGCCGGAACTCGTATCCCTAAGATGTATAAAGAGAACATCACATCAGCTCAGATCTTAGAAGAGATTGATGCGCTGGTGGGACGTTGGGCTATAGAACGCAACGACAAAGAAGGGTTCGGTGATTTTACAATCCGAGCTGGCATCATCGAAGAGGTGATCATTTCCAAGAGGGATCTGCATGCATAATTCTGTCGCTTCAAAATTGAAGTTAGCAGAGCTACTCGCATTGACTAAGACGGAGCAAATACTTCGTCTTGGACAAATCAACGCAGAGTTAGAGCAGCTAACCGCATTAGAAAGAGTTAAGTGGGCTTTAGATAATTTAGAAGGGACACATGTTGTGTCTTCTAGTTTCGGAATCCAAGCAGCATTGATGTTGCACCTAGTGACCCAAGCAAAACCAGATATTCCGGTTATTTTGACTGACACAGGGTATCTATTTCCGGAGACCTATCGCTTTATTGATGAGTTAAGTCAGAAGTTGACTCTAAACCTTCAAGTCTTTCGCGCCCAACAGAGCCCTAATTGGCAAGAAGCGCAATATGGAAAACTTTGGGATCAAGGTATAGAAGGGATAGAGAAGTACAACAAGCTTAATAAAGTTGAACCGATGAGAAGAGCGTTGGATGAGCTCGAGGCTGGGACATGGTTTTCCGGTTTAAGAAGAGAGCAATCTCAATCGCGTGCAAATTTGCCAATCTTATCTATCCAAAATGGTGTGTTTAAATTTTTGCCGGTAATCGATTGGACGAATAAAGATGTTCACTATTACCTAGAAGAGCATGGTCTCGGTTATCACCCGCTTCGAGAGCAGGGTTACCTTTCTGTTGGAGATACACATACAACTAAGAAGTGGGAACCGGGTATGACTGAAGAGGAAACTCGTTTTAATGGGTTGAAACGCGAATGTGGTCTCCATGAAGATGATGGAGAGCAATATGGTTCTGGGATTTAGACTCGTTGCCATTTAAAAAGCTGCCATGAGGCAGCTTTTTTGTTTTCTAGGATGAAAATCAGAGCAATTGTGGATAAGTCTGTGGTTATTTTGTAAGTACTCTGTAGTTAAACTTGCACAAATGAGGCTTTGAGTGTTTATTCGCCATGTAATCGTTATTTTTGCATCTTTCTTTAATAAACACTTGCCAATGTGATGAACATCTCTATAATGCCGCCT
>NZ_JBFRTU010000044.1:0-565 GCF_041474275.1 Vibrio sp. 10N.222.52.B7
ATGAGTATCTCGTTTGGCATTACGATTCGTGTTGGACACGCTTTGGGTGAAAAAGATGAACTTGGCGCGATTGAGCGCAGTAAAGTCGGTATTTTGGTGGCAGCATTAATCTCGTTGCTTTCGGTAGCGATGTTCCTACTGTTCCCTGAATTAATCATTAGGCTTTACACCACTGACCCTGCAATTAGCGCAACAGCAGCAGTATTGTTGACCTTTACGGCGATGTACCAATTCAGCGATGCATTGCAAACGTCTGCTAACGGCGCACTGCGTGGCTATAAAGACACTAAGATCCCGATGATCTTAGCTATCGCTTCATACTGGGGCTTAGCACTACCATTAGGTATGGTGTTGGGCTTAACAGACCACATTGTTCCAGCAATGGGTGAAGAAGGCTTTTGGATTGGTATCCTAACGGGCTTGAGCGTTTCAGCGACGCTGATGTTAATTCGCTTACGACACGTGATTAAGAAACGTGACTTGCCACCAGCAAGTGCTCCATTGGCAAACTAAGATAGGCCAATAAGCTAGTAGAAAAAAGCGCGTTATTGCTACTCGGCAATAA
>NZ_JBFRTU010000044.1:1208-15941 GCF_041474275.1 Vibrio sp. 10N.222.52.B7
ATTGCTACTCGGCAATAACGCGCTTTTTTATTGAATTTCTATAAACCAGATGATGTGCTTGGTTTAACAATCATCATTTACAACGCGGACGGTACATTCACAGCCGCCCTCAGGACATTCGCTCCCATTCGTTCGACCAAAAGAATCATAGATAACATAACAACCCGAAGGTAAGGCATCATCAGTTATGTTATTGCTGTTAAGGTCAGCTTCACTAAATGAATGAGTGTATCCAACGACAGTGTGTCGATTTCCAACAGCTGATGTTAAATCGTCATCTTCAGATAGCGTCAGAAAATCAATCATATCAAGTTTGTCACCTTTGTCGCCTTCACTTTCAGGGCAAAGCGTCCCCCAATCTACTTCAACGCGACCGATACCGAAATCGATAACATAGTCACCTTGGTCATCTGGATTTTCCGCACTAGGATCAAGCCCAACAATAATAGCTTTAGAAGTCACCTGCGTGATAACGCCTTCCATCGCACCAGCAACACCTTCAAGTACCGCTTCTCTCGCTGATTCCTGAATACCAAGGAATCTTGGAGCAGCCGTTACCGCTAGTACTCCGAGTATCACGATCACGATGATTAATTCCATTAAAGTAAATCCGTTTTTCTTCATGACATCCGCATCTTTTGATAACTTAAATATTCGATAACCCAATGAATTACCTATAACTATACACCTCAAATAGGACTCATAACACTCCACGGCTATCGGTTTTTATAACGCTGGTATGTGGTATTTGTTCCCTTTAGAGGCATCAAAGATAACTGGAAGCGTTGTCACATAAGGTGTCAGCGGGTTTAAATTCGAACAAATACGTGGGGAAACTGAAAGTATCGATGGAAGAAGGTTTAATTGATTTATTTGAACTGAGGCACGCTGCGTATAACCAAAGTTAGACCATTTTTTGACTCGCACTTTGTGTCTCTCTACTTAAGAAAGCAAGAAATGAAATAGAACCCATAAAAAACGCGCTACTACCACGGGTAATAGCGCGTATCTATCAATCGTTGTACGACTATCGCAACATTAGTTCACTGCTTTCACGTAAGGAAGCACTCGGAATCCATCGCGTACTTTTTGGCTTGGAATGTAATGGCGGAAAGCTAAGTTAAACACACCAGAATCGTTCTCTGTTTTGATGTTGTTTACTGCATCATCACCACAACCAAAGCTTACTGTGTAAGTGCCGTCTGCATTTTTCTCAGCCGTGTTTGAGCTAACGTTCGCCACTTCACCAAACATGAAACCTTGCTTGTTGTAGACCGTTACCGACCAAAACGCTTGGTTTTTAGGGTCATCAAAGGTCGCCTGATGACAAGTGTCTGCTAGGAAGTTACCTGAGACTTCGTAAATATTGTCATCTAACTGCGCGCCACCCCAACCGATAGCCGCACCCACTGCGTACTTCTCTTTGGTAAACATCTCTTTTGAAGCATCTTCAGGGCTGGTAAACATACCAAACGTCGCCTGAGCACCATCGCGTTTCAGTAGTTTCGGCATTTCCATCTTAAGGTTTTTCTCTACCTCATCGAATGATTTCTCATCCACTTGCATTGCCATGAATTCGCCGTCTGCTTTTGCATCAATACTCATCTGATCTTGGATTTTATGAACTTCATCTTTGGTGAACGTCGCATCAGTACGAACGATGACATACACGTGGTCACCACTGTGAGTAGAAAGATCAAACGTACCAGAACCGTATTGCATTGGCTGAATGCGGTGGTCTTCTGTAATCACTTCCATCGACATGTATTTGCCTTCAGGAATCTCAGGTAGCGTAATCGTCGCGCCTTGCGAAACGTTAATCACAGCCATTGAGTAGTAAGTGTCTCGGTTCATTCGAACCACAGGCTGTTTATCGGTTGGCGTGAGTTCGCGTTTGTGTAGGAATTTATTAACGCCAACAAGCTCTTGGTTTTTCAAATATTGGCGTGACGTTTCGTACACCGCGTAATTGTCGACGGTAGTCACTTCACCATCGGCATTGAAGAACTCTGTCAGAGTTGAAACTTCTTCAGCTGCGTAAGAAGAAAGAGAAACTGCGCTTAAACCTAAAACTACTAATGCTAATTTTTTCATTGTTGACCTCTAATAAATCGATAACGCTAAATCAATACATAGTCCATTTGTTTTCGTTCGAACAGTTAGTTCGTTAACCGCTCAACTTGTGAACAATGTTATCAAGGCAGCATAAATTCACAAATGACATCGCCGTATAAGAGATATGCATGAAAGTTATGTCACCACTATCGATTTATTCTTAAGATAAACGATTACCTTCAACAGGCTCACTGCTTAACAATAGACAGGTAGGGTAATTAATCCAGTTTAGGGCTGTCGTTGAAATTGGCTGAGCGCAAACCAACTGATGATTAGAAATAATAAAGCTGGAAAGGAAGACGTCATGTTATGAATCACAGGCGCTGAAGTATCTAAACCAGATCCATATGAAAACTGGAGGTCGGTTATTGCTCTAGCTGGTTATTGCTTAGGCCAGCTCTAAAGTCCGTAGCCTTAATCAACTGTCACAAACAACGTCTTCAATCACCGACACGACTAAGTTCTTGAACCATTGATGGGCTGGGCTAGTAACAGTTCTTTTATGCTCAATTAAAAACAGCTCGAACATTAACTCGGGAACATTATCTAGAGAGAATATCGGCACTATCTTGTCGCTTATTCCCTCTAGTTCCGTCAATTTGTGGGTCGCAACCAAAACTGTATTCGAACTCTGCATCACTTCCACTAACGTAAGAAGCTGTCCGCTTTTAAAAGCAATGTCTCTTTGCATTCCATTCTTAGCTAAAAAAGAGTCTACAGGGTGTTGCAGTCCGTAATTCGAGCGAATATCGAGCGTGAGATCGACAAAGCGAGATTCAAGGCACTGCTCAAGTGTGACATTTTCAGCTTTGGCTAAAGGGTGATGTTCAGAAACGTAAAATACTGGATAGATCTGCCCAAGACTCACGTATGGAAATTCGATTGGATTGCTCGGGGCTTCGATGTGAATCGTAAAATCCACATCTCGTGATAACAGCTGGCTAGTAGGCGTTTTTGCAATCGGATATTCGATAAGACTGGCGTTTGGAGCATCGTGCATGAACCGTTCAGCAAGGGGCACAGAAAGCATCCGACTCATTAATGGCGGTACAGAAACAACAAAGGTTTGAACACACTCAGCAGGATCAAACGCAGATTTCGTTACTAGGCTTCGCATCGCCAATAGCAACTCTTCTAAAGGTGCTTGCAGTTCTAACGCTTTTTGCGTGGGCACTAAGCCATTAGACTCTCGATAGAACAGTGGGTCATCAAACAACTCTCGCAAGCGACTTAAGGTACGACTCATCGCAGGCTGAGACAGATACAAGGTATTGGCAGCTCGCGTTACGTTCCTCTCTTTGATTAAAACACTTAACGACACCAATAAGTTTAGATCCAGCCGAGAAAGCTGTTGTTCGATAGTCATCATAAGACATGCATCTGAGTAATATCACTCGTTAAATAATTGCACCATTGTGACTAACAAACAAGTCTCTGTTTAAACGATGGCATTTATATCCAACTAAAAAGGCGAACCTATTGGCTCGCCTTAATCATTTTGTTCGCCAGAATCGTTTAGTCGTTACGAATGGGTGATAACAACTCAGGGTTAACCACCAAATTTCTCACACCGTGGGCGTGATCTTCGTTAAAGTCATTGCCTTCACACCAGCTACCTACTGTCGCGATATTTACTTTCGCGACTTGTGGTCTAACGCTCCATGTTACTTGGAAAGGTGAACCTTGCTCATTATAACCAGGACCCGTTGTAGAGCCTGCGTATTGGATCGCTGAGCCCGTATCTTGTGGGATGTTTGGTGCTTGGTGTAAGCCGTTCACTTTTGAATGTTTAGCGAGCGCTTCAAAGTCGGGGGCTTTGTCGTCATTCACTAATACGTAAACTTGGGTTTCTACACGCAGTTGCGGGTTGGTAATCGCATCGTTAAAACAAGCACCCAGTGTTTCACCCGGTTCAACTTGCGCCGTTGAATAAACATAGTGAACTTCAATGGTGTCACCCGAATGCAAAGAACCATGCTCGCTCGGACAAACCTTGCCCTCAAATGGTTTCAGCTCAGCAGAACTCAGCTTGCCTGTGTATTTAAAGCCACTCTGGAATCCCTTACCATCACCGTTACCAGCGTATTGAGTAAACTCTCCACCTTTATGCTCAGCATTTTTATGGAAGTGAATATTACATAAGTTCATCGCTGTTGAATCAGGGGCATCCGAGAACAGCCTAGTATTTTTACCTTCTAATGAACCCAAATCTCGTGGAGCTTGCGGTCCAAAACCTTTCCCTTGGGTATTTTCAGAAAGCTTCGCTCTTTGTTCTACGATAACTCCATCTGATACAGACTCATGGTTCGCATCTGATGCATTTGCATGAGCTGACAACATCACCAATGCGGCACTTAAAAACACACTCTTATTCTTCATTTTTCTTCCCTAGAATATTGATAACTAAACCCAAACCGACTTAACAGCAAACATCTTACTATGCTCATAAGTGAATATAAGACTTGTCTTTGTAAGATTAGATTTCATTGCTTACTTTGGGATGAGTATTAGAACCCTTGATGCATATAACAAGTCAAACAGGGTAAATTCGGCGAGTCCCTTCCAGAACGAATAATTTCCTATTTACGTTAACCGTCGCCTGACTCAGCGCTCAGATAAGTGAGCACGATTCTTAGGAAGAACGGTGGCCAGATTTAGAAGATCAAAAAAGGCGAACCACTTGGATCGTCTTCACGTCTCATTTTATCTATTGGTTTGCTTTCTTGGTTGACGGTTTAACCGTTACCGGTGGCAAATATCCCAAACGTCATGACGTTCAATGCATCTGTCACGCCCTCTAGTGATTTAATCACCGTCTTAGTCGGTTTATTATGACGAATAAAATAGCTTCCGATGCCTTTTTCACCGCCACTCTTAGCATCGCTTTCAGTTGTTTCTGTCGCTTCTATTTGAGAAGGCTCCACTGATTCTGGCTCTGCATTGGCGTGAGCTATCGTGTCTTTATTTGAATCAAGGTTAGTGAGTGGTTGATGATTAACGATTGAATCATGGGAAGAATCAACGCTGGTCTCAGCGTTTGTATCCTTTGAAGTCTCGAGATTACTCTCTCCCTCTATACTTTTCGACATAGCGTCTTCGTTGCTCAATGTCTCGTCGTCTAGCTGATGATTACTCGTTGAAGAACAGGCTGTTAAGAAGAACAGGCTAACGATGAATATGAGTAAGTTTCTCATCATAATGATAATGCACGAATTAATAAAACATTGTTCGATTGTATTTTATTTGGCTGACGACATCCAGTGATAAGCGGAGTAAACACGAACAGTCACGGTCTTGAAGAGTAAACAAAAGCGTACGGGTTTAGTGCTTAAGAATAATAATTCGAGAGCTCAATTAGGTTGCCCGCCGCTTATCATCTGAAAGGTGGTGTCAGTTAGGCTTGGGGATTCACACGCTATAAGCTTAATCTTTACTGGAACACAGTTCAGAGATTCGGTCACACATGGCTTGGTTGACTGCGAAGTGGGTGTTGAGGAATGCTAGTTGGGCAAGTGCCGATTCAGCGGTGCGCTCGTAGCCTTGGGTAAAGGTTGGTAGCAATTGGGCAAACTTAGGGAAGCGTGCTTCTAGCCTTCTATCCGACATAAATTCATCAACGAATTCAGGCTCAGACTGTTCAGTTTGATCCACAAGATCGATCAAACGATCGAGTGCGTAAGATTGAACGAACCGACTGCCCGACAGCTTTTCGCCTCGGTTATAACGAGACATACCCACATAAAGATTGGTTAGAGCCTCACCAATGATCCAATCTTGGGAATTAGTGTCTGTCTCCCCTTTTATTGGTGAAACACAACACTGTGTATCAAATTCATGTTGCTGCCAAACAATACGCCCTTCAGCAAACGGAATGTGCGCTAACTCGTGGGGTTCAAACACTGCAAACTCACAAAAGATTCCGTCAGCGTACAGAACTTTATAGCCATCGACGGTATTTCTCACTGCGTAGTCGATTGAGTGAATATCAGATAGCCAATGCAAACTGTCTAAGAAATACTGCTTGTGCCCTGTTTGCACTATTGCGAAAAAATCGACATCTGAATACTGATCAAGTCGTTCTGTTTCAATACCTACTGAGCCCAATCCCAGCAAAGCATGAGCCTTACCCGATGCTTCCAAAGACTCCCCAATCGCATCTAAACGCTGGAGTAATTTTTCTGGTGTGTTTATGTGTCTTGTCTGTATCACTTTGTCCGTCTGCATTGCTCAATCCCTATCAAGTTGAATGCCACTCAACCTAACTGATAGTTAGAACATCTAAGAAGCTTAATTTATAAAATGTGTGTTTTGGATAACGATCTGTGCAAGTTATTGTTTGAATTAAGGTGGGATTTAGAGGTGAGAAAGAGTGTGTACAAGCTATAAACAACACTCTTCTATCATGACTTATCTTTTTAGCAGCTCATATTTGCAACAACGTTGACGCCATGCTCACGAAGTTTGCTTTTCTTCCAAGATCTCGCGTCTGCCGACATATGAACAGAGACCGTAAAACCCAATTTGGCACTCATGATACCGATCGACATGCCTAGATTACCCGTGGATCCTACCGCAATGCTGTATTGTTGGAAGAAGTCACGGAATTCAGGTTCGAGCAGCTTGCTGTAGTCATCGCTCTCACACAGTAACCCCGCTTCAATCGCAAGCTTGTCGGCATGTGTTAGTACTTCATAAATACCACCACGCGCTTTGATTGAACCTGAAATCGGCAAATGGCTGTCTTTCTTCATCATCAAACGCCCTTTTATTGGCTGCTGATAATGTGCTCCCAATGCTGATTTCATAGATGGAATGTCAACAAGCTCAGACTCGATGATGCCATTGGTCGCTTGAGTTTCAGGAAACGCCTTGGCTAGATAAGGAGCAAACCTTTGCAGCCTCATGCTCGCATCGTGAATATCTTGTTCGCCTAAACCCACATAAAGCAAACCGCGCTCCAGAGTCGTCACATTTGGGTTAAACCAAACCACTTCTTCCAATGCAATCAATTGTTGAAGCAGTGGGAAGTCCGAGATGAGCTTGTCGATATTTAATACAGTCATGGGTGACTTTTCTGGCTAAGCGCGTACTGCGCAGGTTCAATCATTAGTAAACCTATTTAAACGGTATTTGTGTAATCATTCAATGATCTGTAGGCTAGCCTGTCTTCTCATAAGCAAACAGTAGAACAACCTATGAGCGCCTCTCTTCGTAATAGCATTTTCGTGATGTTAGGGATTCTATTCCTAGCACTTAACCTTCGTGGGCCTTTTACGAGCTTGGCTCCTGTGCTTTCTCAGGTTATGGAAGGCCTCAACCTTACGTCATCGGCTGCTGGCTTCTTAACAGCTTTGCCACTGTTAACTTTTGCCTTATTCTCACCATTAGTCACCAAGATATCCCAACGAATTGGTCTAGAGCCTAGCCTGTTATTAGGCTTAGTTCTGATCACTACGGGTATTACACTGCGCTCTGCTGGGTTAACCCCAACCTTGTATATCGGCACGGTGATGATCGGGCTTGGTATCGCGATTGGTAATGTGTTGTTGCCTGTAGTAGTGAAAGTTAGCTTCCCGACACGCATCGCTACTGTGACTTCTCTGTACATCTTTACGATGGGCATCGGGTCGACGTTAGGCTCAAGTTTGATGGTGCCGTTTTCAAATCTAACCTTATTTACGATCACGGGTTGGCAATTAGCGCTGTTAATGAACTTGGTATTTCCAATATTAGCTTTGATGATCTGGTTGCCTAAAATCAGAAAACGCTCATCTTCGGCCAGCAATAACAAGCAACAAGACAAACCTCTGCCGATGAAACAGATGATTAAAAGCGGCGTAGCGTGGCAAGTAACGTTAGCGCTTGGGCTTAACTCATTTACCTTCTACTCTTTGGCTGGCTGGTTGCCACAGATATTGAACGATCTTGGCTACAGCGAAATCGACGCGGGCTACATTTATGGATTTCTGCAATTTTCGACTATGGTTCCAGGGCTGCTGTTACTGCCATTCTTAGCCAAAAGTGACAATCAACAATGGCTCATCACTCTGTGTGCATCGAGTGTATTTGTTGGATTGATTGGTCTTCTGTATTTGCCTGAGTTTGCGATCTTTTGGGTGGGACTGTTTGGATTAGCCAACTGCTCGACATTTATTATCGCGCTCTCTTTTGTTGGCTTGCGTACATCGAATAGCAGCCAAGCCGCATCATTGTCGGGTATGGCTCAGGGAATCGGTTATGCGTTTGCAGCCACTGGTCCAACGCTGGTGGGTAAGCTTCATGCTCAGACAGATTCTTGGAGTGTGCCGATTCTGTTGGTCGCATCTGTTGCCTTTGCGTGCACGATTTTCGCGGCATTGGCAGCACGAGATAAGAAAGTGAGCGTTTAGGCAAACAGAATGATTATGGTATCGCGACTTTATTTGCTCGCGACTCTATGGCTGACGACGGTTTTGATGTATTCACTTGGCGACAAACCAAATTTGCCTTTAAAGCGCTGACTAAAACGCCCTTCCGATTGGTAACCGCAAGACTGAGCCAACATCGCCACATTCTGCTGTCCGTTTTGCATCAGATAAAGCGCGTGACTCAAGCGAACTTCAGCCAGTACCTCTCGATATTGCATGCCTTCCAGTTTGAGCTTCCGAATCAATGTGGCTCGGCTCATCGCAAAGCGCTCCGCCACCGACTCTAATGGATGTTTCTCATCTGGTGAATGTGAAAGGTAATGGCTGAGCTTTTGGCTAAACGAGACGTTGGCACTGACAAACAATAGATGCAACACCCCTTTTTCAGCTAATTGCTGGTACAAGCCCTGCAACCAAAACTGTTGAGTCTCTTTGCTCATGCTCTGTGTATCAAAAGAGAACAGAGCATTGAGTGAGTCTTGTAAGTTTCGATCCACTTTTACTGTAGGCAGTCCCAGATCATTCGACCGTTCCTCACTTAAATCAAGCATCGCCTGAGAAGGTTGGAATTGAAAGCTGAACACTCGCGACAAGAAGCGCCCTTTGTGGGGCATGTTCTCAAAACTTAGTGAAGCTGATGCCTCACAAAACAACAGCTCAGAATGCGAGAGCTCTGCCGCTGAATCTTTCCAAAACAGGCGCTTACTGCCTGTAATAATCTGAATGATACTAGGGGATAGAATCCTCACATTACGCAGTTTTTGTAACTGCTCTGCACGAAAGATCGTCACTTGATATTGATGATTCATCTCATCCCCTTGTTTACTTATTATGTACGTGTATAAGCTTTAACGTACATAAGCTATTAACGTGTATAAGTTGCGGTCAGTTTAGCTTTGTCTAAAGCCATGCTGTTCAACGTGAATCCAACCACAGCCGACTGCGTATTTTCGTCGAGGTTAAGTTTGTCCGTTGGTAATGCCCAAACCGTGAACTGGTAACGGTGCATACCATCTTTTTCTGGAGGACAAACGCCACCGTAGCCAACTGTACCGTAATCAATGCGACCTTCTTTGCCACCGACTTTAGAGATGTCGACACCGCGAGGTAGCTCGTTCACAGTTGCAGGGATATCAAACGCAACCCAATGCCAGAAGCCACTTTCAGTCGGTGCATCTGGATCATAAGCTGTGATAGCAAAGCTTTTGGTACCTGCTGGTGCATCTTTCCACATCAATTGTGGTGATTGATTATCGCCGTCACAACCCCAACTAGAGTATTCAAAAGTCTTTGCCATTGGGTGACCTTCTTGAATATCGTTGCTGGTTAATTCGAACGCATGAGCAGAGCCTGTAGCCAAAATACTGATTGCCAATACTGATTTGATGATGAGTTTCATGATGGTTCCTCTTATTAGGTATGAGCCCAGTATAGTCCCCTCATTTCGCCCAATAATGACAGTAAGTACACAATTATCTATTTTATTTCAAATAAATGATACTTACTGTATTTGTACAGTATTATTTAAAAGCATGACCCACTCGACAATTTGTTGTTAAAAGAACACTTGTTGACATTCAGGTTACAAATCGCGCCCAAAACTCTTTAGACTCGCCCCACGACTTTTAACGAGAATGATTGGATGCGCAGGTTTACATTAGCTCTTTGCTTGATCTTTTGGCTCCCAACCCTAGTCAATGCCCAAAGTTTGCAAGATAAGTGGCAAACTCTGTATCAACTGAGCTGGCAATCATCCCCACTCTTAGTATCTCAACAAGAGTTGGCTCAGTATCCGAAAGTTCTGCTCCATGAAAATAGCCGCTATCCTGATTTCAACCAATTCAGTTGGGACGACATCGCAGCGTTAGCGTCAATACAAGATCACTGCCAAGCGATTGAAAGCAGTAACCCTTCATTACATGAAGCCATCGAGTTCGAGCTCGCTCTGTGTCAGCAACAAACATTGGATTCGATTTGGTTTGCAGCACACTCCAAACGTCACCCTGCCGGTGGCAGCTTTGCTGGTCGTTATTTAGCCGCTTACCCAGATGTGACCGAGCAGATACGCCCATTTTTGAGTCTTACCAACCCTCAGCACCCTTTATATAAGAAACTAGAAAGCCTAAGTGCACAAGGCAGAGAAGCACTGCTCAATGGATACCGCGCTTGGCAACAAGATGATGTGCTTTGGTTAAGTGGCGAACAAGGCTGGAAAGCTATTCCCTTAGATGTTTGGCAACCTATCGCAGAGCAACAAGAGGTATCTTTGGCAGGTGAAACCTGTACTTTTCGTTACAGTAACGTGTGCTTAAACGAGCCTAGCAATGACAATCTGATCATGAAAACGTTGATCTTTACATTGCTGCTAACGTTGCTTTCCGGGCTCGCTAGAGTCTTATACCTAAGAACAAAACAACGAAAAGAGAGGCAGTTCGTTTTACAGCTTCTTACTCATGAACTGCGCACGCCTATTACTAGCCTAGGCTTAACCGTCGAAATGTTTAGAAATCGCTACGATGACTTTTCTGATGAAACTCAAAGTGCGGTTTGGCGTTTAATATCTGACTATCAAAGGCTTTCTCAGCTCACCGAAAACAGCAAAGTGTACCTAAGTTCGGATCAGTCAGAGCCTTTGTTGAAGCAAAACGCTTCATTAGAAGAGTGGCTCGATCATGTCTGTGAAAAGCACAATATTTCTTATCAATGTGAAGCGCGTGAAGTTGAACTGAACCTTCCCTATTACTGGCTAACCATCTGCTTGGATAATCTAATCAAGAATGCCAAACAACATGGTAAAGGTGAGGTTTTGGTAAAGGTCGAACTCGGTGACAAGCTGACGATTGAGGTACAAGACGAGGGGCACTTCCCTTCACCGATACAACGGCTCATGTCTGGTGTCACGCCAAGTGAAACGCACGAACTGGATAACATGGGCATTGGCCTGACTATTGTCGAGCACTTGATGAAGCAAGCGAATGGCCGCCTCATTATTCTTCGTAACCCAACCCGATGTATTTTGGAAATTGCTTATGAACACCCTACTGCTGATTGAAGACGACCAACTGCTTGGACAAGGCCTCGTCAGCTTCTTTGAATCCAATGGTTACCAATGCCTTTGGGCGAAGGATTCAGAGAATGCCAGTAAGAAATGGTTTCGAGCCGATCTTGTGATACTGGATCGACAGCTTGAAGATGGGGACAGCTTGCAACACCTTCCAAACTGGTTGCTCCTCAAAGCGCTGCCTGTGATTGTGTTGACCGCTAAAGTAGAAGTTCAACAACGTGTTGAAGGTTTAATGGCGGGTGCCAAAGACTATGTGACTAAACCATTTTCGAACGACGAATTACTCGCTCGAGTCATTACCCAGCTACGTCCGTTAGGTGTGAGCCTCTTAACTTACGCAAATATCCAAATCAACTTGTCGGAACGGATCGCTTATCTGGATGAAAGCCCTGTAACACTAAAACCTAAAGAGTTTCAGCTATTGGTACTGTTTGTTCAGAACCAAAGTCGTGTGTTTCACCGAGATGAATTACTCAATAAGATTTGGGGATATCAGGCTTTTCCTAGTACCCGAACTATTGATAATCACATACTGCGCTTACGCCAGAAGCTGCCAACATTGAATATAGAAACACATCGTGGCGTTGGTTACCGCTTGGCCGGGGAATCATAATGAAAGTTACTTCGTTAACCGCACTGATCTACACATTGCCGCTCGCAAGTCATGCGGCATGGTTTACCGACACGCCATTGCAGCACACCTATCAATCTCTACTTGATGACCAACCTCAAGTTGCGTGGCAAGAGCTGCAAATCGCACTCGATCACAAATCACTCGATAGTGAGCTTTGGCTGCCAGTCAAACAAGAGATCCTGAGCCAGACTCAATGTGGAACCTTACTCAAACAAAGTGCTGAGCCAAAACACCACATCCAAGTCAGCTTCATTCGACGCTATGGCCTGTCGTCGCACGGTTATCAAATCAAAGTCTCTGCCGAGCAACTCAGCAAAGGCTCAGAAACTCAAACTCTTTCTTTGGTATCGCCTAAAGGTAAAGTCCTTCTCGATGGGCAACTCACTTCCAACAATGAGTATCAAGAGATTGAAACCAATGAAATGTTCATCAAACCCGAATCTGGTGTTTATCAACTAAAGATAGGTTCAAATCACTACCCTATTATTGTCGCTTTAAATAACAGTAATCGATGGCTGACGCTCGAAAGTAAACTCAGCGAACCACATATCGTGCTCTCGCCTCCAAAGGTGATCGACAACTGCCCCGACGCTAACGTGAGTTGGCAATGGTTTGATGAAAACTACAACCTGCTGGGTTACAAAGTGCCAATCAAAACAGCGCAAGCACCCGTTCCCACAGAAAGTCCACTTGGAACCAAAGCCAAGCACTTGAGTGCTTCGGTTGAAATGTTTGAATACCAAGGCGCTATTGAAGTCCAATATGTGCAGCGCGTCGCCGTGCCTTTCTAATGGAAAACCACTAAAGCCAAACAGAAAATAGAGACATATAGGTGACAAAGACTAGCGCTACTTAGGTGTAATAACCGTACTTACCCTTTACGGAATCTAAATATGCTCAGCGTACGTCACCCACTCAATCTTTCTAATTTTGCCATTGTGGCTTTAACAACAGCTTGTCTGTTTTCATCCAACGCACAAGCGAGCCAAATAACGCTCACCAGTAACAACAATACCGTCGCTACCTCATCGAATACTTTAGAGGTCGATTGGAACGGCTTAAGCGTTAACAGTGCTGCTCTCACCGTTGATAGCCAACCACAGAAAGCGACCAATCTGGTCATTGGCTTTTCCGATAAAGCTGACTCAGCAAAAATCGCCACTTGGACCTTAGTACCCAGTGGAATAAACGTTAAGGCAGAGCTTAATCAAGACCAGCTCACTTTTCAGTTCAGCTTACCTTCAAATATACAGGTGAAACGAAACAAACCCATCGAATTGGCGTGGTTTGATCTTGCCGAACAACAAACTCAGACACTATTTCTTCCGTTTAGTGAAGGTATGCGCGTGCCTACTGACAACAAGCTTTGGGCAAGTTATCTCGTCGGTAACCATTCTGGAAGTAACACTACTCAAGACTTGAAGATGCCTTTTTGGACAGTACAGCAAAACAATCATTTCATTAGCTATCAAATGGTTAATGCAACCAACAATCAACTGCTCTTTTCAGATGCATCCTCTAATGCTTCCTCAAATACAAAAACCAAAATTGATATGAAGGCAGCACACCAATTTACGATGCTCAATCAGTCACAACCTTTTCTTGTTCGTATCACCCTCGGAGACTCGTGGTTAGATGGTGCCAAACAATACCGAGATTGGCGCATCAATAATGACCAGTCTGAAACGCTTGTAGCAAAGCAAAAGCGCAATCCAGATGTGACTAAGTTGATCGGCGCGAGCCACGTTTACCTATTTGGCAAAGACCCATTAAGCATCCAAGATGTGAGTGACTGGTGGGGATTGAAAACATGGTATCTAGAGGGCTCTAAACTCAATGTTTCTGCGGAAGCGAAAAGAGAGCTATCGTCACTCTCCAAGGGGAAAGATTGGTTCAGTCAGTACCACAAACAACTATTGTTGGACTCTATTAGCCAGTCATTGCAGGTGTTATATCCTGTTGGTAATCCGACACTCGAAGACAACACGATTAAAGCGCAATATAAAGCAGCACAGGATAAGAAGAACTGGTTGCTAGAGCACGCTTCCCCTTACCTAAACTCGTCAGAGACTTGGGGACAAGCGCTGTCTTCAGACATGGTCGCTAATCTAAATAAGGCAGGCTTAAACAAACTGTGGCTTGGATTCGACAATTGGACGCCAGCATTCTATCAACCTAACGCCGTGGCTATGGCAAAACAGTCCGGATATCTGGTCGGTACTTACGATTCCTACAACACAGCCATTCCTGCGAAGCTCAATTACCAGAGCCGATGCGTCAGAGTTGTGCCATTGAACTGGCAGATGGCAACCTAAAAAAAGGGTTTCGCGGTAACGGATTCTATCTAAATCCGAATTGCCATTTAGAATACGTAAAACAGCGTGCTCAAGACATTATGAGATTCGGCAACTTCAACAGCTTGTTCTTAGATGTTGATGCAACCGCCATGGCACGTGAAGATTACAGCGGCTCTATAGATAGTCATAGCAACAGTAATGGCAATGGCAATGGCA
>NZ_JBFRTU010000044.1:16624-43206 GCF_041474275.1 Vibrio sp. 10N.222.52.B7
TGGCAATGGCAATGGCAATACAAACGAATCAGACATGCTTTCTGCCTTCAACAACCGAATGCAGTGGCTTAGCGAGCAACCATCGTTAGTATTAGGATCTGAAGACGGCAACAGCCTAACAACAAAAGGCATCGTGTTTGCACACGGCTTAGAAACGGTTGGTTTTGGTTGGACAGATAAAGACATGAAAGAGAACTGCCAGTCTCCCTATTACTTAGGCCGTTGGTACCCAGACCACAAGCCTGACTTCTTCTTTAAGCCGGCCGAGGTTAAAGAGCCCTATAAGTCGCTACTGTTTTCGCCACAATATCGAATTCCACTTTACCAAGCCGTTTTCCATGATGAAGTAATCAATACGCACCATTGGCATTCAGACAGCCTCAAGTTCACTAATGTACAAGCAGAACGTGACTTAACCGCCATGCTATACAACACACCACCGATGGTTCACTTGACCAGAGATGAAGCTTTATCAAGTTCAAGCCAGAGAATCAAAGCACTCAAACACTATCAAGATGGCTTTGAACCAATGCACGAACAGTTATGGGATAAACAGTTAGTCGATTCCGAATGGTTAGATAAGAGCGGCGATGTTCAACAAACTGAGTTCAGTGACGGGAGTAAGATCATTGCTAACTTTTCTAACAAGGCATTTCGTTACAACGGTGTCGATATTGCTGCCCTATCGGTCAAAGCTATATTGGCGAATGGGCAAGTCGTCGACTGGCAGCCCGATCATAGTTAGCTTCGATACGGTTTAGACAATAACGAATAATAGGAAGCCTAAGCACTTAACCGCTAAGGTTTTCCCCGTTACTTTTGCTTCCTATTTTGAAAAGCAGTCAGTAGATAGTCGATAAAGACCTTCTTACGTTTCGGCATCAACTGCCTGTCTGCATACACTAGGCTTACTGAAACTTCCGGCATCTCATATTCAGGTAGCAAACGAATCAACTTGCCTGTCTTGAAGTGCTCACGACAAATGAATTCAGGAAGCACCGCCAAGCCGAGCCCATCCACACACGCTGTTAGGCATGCCGTGATGGTATTCACCCGCAACTGACACGGCAGATCGATCAAAATCGACTCTCCGCCTTCTAATTGTAAATGCCACTTGGGTAGACGCGCGGCCTTGTTCACCACCTCAATCATTCTGAATGGCGGTTCAAGATCATCGGGTGAAGAGACGTCATCGAACTGCTCTAAATACTCAGGGCTGGCTGCCAATACACGCTTTGATGTTGTGAGGTAGCGAGAAACCAAGCTCGAGTCCACTAGCTCACCAATTTGTGCGTAAAGATCGATACCCTCCGCAATGATGTCGACTTCTCGATTCGACAGTTCTAAGTTCAAAGTCACGTTTGGGTGCTCTTTAAGGAAGCTGTGGATGTATTTGGCTAATACTTGATGCCCCAATTCGACAGGCAACACAACATTCAACTGCCCTCGGATCAAATCCTGATTGGCTGAAACCTCTAGCTCAGCTTGGTTCATGATCTCTTGCATCTGCATGCTCGACTGATAAAAGCGCTCACCCTCTGGCGTTAAGACTAAACTTCGTGTCGAACGAGTGATCAACCTCACACCTAGATGCTGTTCCAGCTCGTCTAGCTTTCGGCTGACGGTCGACTTGGTCATGTTCAATGCTTCAGCTGCGTGCGTGAAACTGCCACAATCAACAACTTGTGTAAAAACAGTCACAGCATTTAAGTCCATCGTACTTCTCCCAAAGCGCCATTAGTTAGATTTTTGCAACAGTGTTTCCCTTTTTTCCTATCTTATCAATCAATCGAATTCATTTACAATTCGTTACATCTAAATAAAAACAAAATGAGAAAGAAAAAATGACAGAGAACAACAACGCTTCGCAAACAGTAAGCACAAAAAAACGTAAAAAAGCTCCGCTTATTGCTACTGCGATCATGCTGTCATTGGGTTTAGCCGGT
This sequence comes from Vibrio sp. 10N.222.52.B7, assembly GCF_041474275.1. NCBI lineage: Bacteria > Pseudomonadati > Pseudomonadota > Gammaproteobacteria > Vibrionales > Vibrionaceae > Vibrio > Vibrio sp. 10N.222.52.B7. The sequence continues at coordinate 18,571 of NZ_JBFRTU010000044.1, forward strand.
GCTGGATACTGGTACGGCTATGGCCAGTACTTTGAATCTACCGACAATGCCTACCTACAAGGCGACATCACGAATATTAGCCCTAAGGTCTCTGGCTATATTGTTAAGTCTTATGTGAGTGATAACCAATCGGTTAAAGAAGGTGATTTGCTGGTTCAAATCGATGACCGTGATTACCAGTCAGCACTCGCTCAAGCAAACGCCCATTTAAGCGTCGTGCAATCAGACGTCAAAAATCTAGTGGCACAACAAACGTTACAACGTAGCAAGATCAATCAAGCAGAAAGCCGCGTTGATTCTGCACAAGCTGAATACGAACGCGCGATTCAACAAGTGGTACGTTCTCGTAGCTTACTAAAGCGTAACTACGCGTCTCAAGATGAAGTCGATAGCATGGTTGCACAACAAAAAGTAACTCAGGCAGATTTAGAAGAAGCAAAAGCAAACCTCGTTGCAACCAATGACCAATTAACCGTTATCGCTAGTGAGATTGAGCAAGCAAATGCATCCGTGACCGAAGCTCAAGCCCAGAGAGATCAAGCACAGCTTAACCTTGATTACACCAAAATTTACGCGCCAGCAGATGGCGTGATTGGTAAACGCAGCGTACGTGAAGGCTTGCTGATTCAAGCAGGCGCACCACTGATGAGCTTGGTACCAAACAACCAAGTGTGGATTGAAGCCAACTTCAAAGAGACACAGCTAAGTGGTATTCACAAAGGTCAGACGGTTGAAGTAGAGCTGGATGCGTTCCCGGGGCAGCCTCTTGAAGGTGTGGTAGACAGTTTCTCCCCTGCGACTGGCGCTAAATTTGCGCTCCTACCACCAGAAAACGCGACCGGTAACTTCACTAAAATCGTTCAACGTGTACCGGTTAAAATTACTATTCCAGATCAGCAAGAGTTGAAAGGTCGACTGCTTCCTGGTTTGTCTGTGGTAGCGACCATCGATAAACGAGGCTAGACCATGAGTAACGCTGGTGTTGTCACCCAAACAAATGATGATGACGAGGTTTCGAGACGCCATTGGATCGCCCTATTTGGCGGCTTGATTGGCGCGTTTATGGCGATCTTGGATATTCAGATCACCAACTCGTCTCTCAAAGATATTCAAGGTGCGCTATCAGCCACCTTGGATGAAAGCTCGTGGATCTCTACGTCTTACCTAGTCGCAGAGATGATCGCTATCCCACTCAGTGGTTGGCTTTCTAAAGCGCTCGGTAAACGCCGTTATATCACGTGGACGACAGCCATTTTCACCATTTCATCTTTGTTGTGTTCGTTCTCTTGGAACATGACCTCGATGATCGTTTTCCGCGCGATGCAAGGCTTCAGTGGTGGTGCTCTAATCCCGCTTGCTTTCTCGCTGGTGATTCAGTTATTGCCGGTCAACAAGCGTGCTGTGGGTATGGCACTGTTTGGTGTAACCGCGACCTTTGCTCCATCGATTGGCCCTACCTTTGGTGGCTGGCTGACGGAGAACTTCTCGTGGCACTATATTTTCTACATCAATATTCCGCCAGCTTTGCTTGTGATCACCATGATCCGATATGGCTTGGACGATGAAAAGCTCGACCTTGGCACGCTGAAAAAAGCCGATTGGTTTGGTATCGCCACCATGGCATTAGGGCTAGGTTGTTTGGAAGTGGTGTTAGAAGAAGGTAACCGTGAAGAGTGGTTCAGTTCGAGCTTTATTATTGGCTTGAGTATCGTGTCGGCGGTGAGTTTGGTTTACTTCGTGATAAACGAACTCCAACACAAGAAGCCATTGGTTAACCTGCGGCTATTGCGGGATGGGCAATTTGCGATGTCTTGTATCGCCTATTTGATTCTAGGAATGGCATTGCTCGGCTCTATCTATGTTCTACCGATGTATCTCACTCAAATTCAGCAATATAACGCGATGGAAATTGGTGAAGTGCTAATGTGGATGGGTTTCCCACAGCTTCTGATATTCCCAATTGTGCCAAAGCTAACACAGATCATTAAGCCTAAGTACTTGGTTACCTTTGGCTTCGCGATGTTCGGTTTTAGTTGTTACGTAAATACACACATGACAATCGATTTTGGCGGGCAACAGCTGATTTTATCTATGGTTCTGCGTGCTATTGGTAGTCCGTTCATCATGGTTCCGCTGTCTTTGGTTGCCATGAAGAACATCAGCAAAATGGACACGCCAGACGCATCAACGTTAACCAACGTAATGCGGAACTTAGGGGGCGCTTTCAGCATCGCGATTATCGCTACGCTATTGGATAACAAAACCCGTGAGCACTTAGCACACATCAAGGAGTCGCTACCTTCAGTGAGTCAACTTGGTTGGCAGACGCTTCAGCAACAACAAGCGTTTTTCATTCAGTCAGGAAGTGATGCCGCAACTGCGATGCAACAAGCACAAGCAAGTTTGCTCGGCACAATGCAACGTGACGCAGCCATCATGGCTTACAACGATGTGTTCTTAATGATGACGGCGTTCTTGGCTCTAGCGGCAGTATTGATTCTAAACATGCGTGATTAACGCTAGAGTTTCGGTAAATAAAACTTCAAGCAAAGAACAACATTTCGAATAAAAACTCGAACAATAAAACAGAGAGGTGAGCTTATCGGCTTGCCTCTTTTTTATTTCTAAAACACGTATAACCCCACTAAAATCAGGTAAAAGTCACCTGCGTTTGAAGGCTTTCATAAATGTTATCTAATACTCTTTAATTACCAATAGTTTATTGAGTGTTTGTATGTGATATAGGCACCTTGACAATGTGCAACTTGACACCTAAATTAAAAAATAACATTTGGTATTAAGGAAAATGGATTTGACCTTACCAACAGACCTTCGAATTTTGATCGTCGACGACTCTAAAAGCGCAACAATACTTATTAAGCAGCAACTGGCTAGTTTGGGAGTTTCGCGCGACTGTATTTTTATTGCGACCGACTATCGAAAAGCCATTAAAGCGGTCGAGACACACTCTTTTCATGTACTCCTCATTGACTACCACTTAGAACAGTCTTTTACTGGCTTTGAGCTGTTGGGCATTCTGTATCGAAACCGCCTCATCGATCATACTGTGGCGACAATCTTGCTCTCTGGGGATATGCGTCAGGAAACAGTATTAACCGCCCTTTCAGGTGAAGCACACCACTTCGTTTCTAAACCGATTAATACTCAAACGTTGGGTAAAAAGATCCAAAGTGCCGTGTCCGTTTCAAAGAAACTCACCCAACTGAATGATTTGTATCCCATTGCCAGTCAAGAGAGATTAGCTCAAGCTTTGGCGATCTCCCCTAATGGTACTAGCGTTCAGTTCGAAGCGACATTGATTGAACATTTAATTGCAGGTAAGAAATGGCAGTTACTCTCTAGCGTCATTAACAACTCCAAAACCAACATGCACCCAACCAAATTGGTGGCTGAGGCGCTGATTCTCGACAGCTTAGGCAAGCCAAATTTAGCCATAGATAAGCTCCACAATTTTCTAATAGCACAGCCACTCTCATTGAGCGTGATTGACTGCTTAAGCTGTATCTATGAAAAACATAAAATGCTGCTGCCTGCTCTTAAATTAGCGATTCGTGCATTTGAGATGACTCCCAGCATCAGCCATCGTGCAATCAGGGCCATCGACTTAGCTGAGAACGCAGATAACACACATATGATCATAAAGTTAGGTGAGATGTATGCAACCCACATTTCAGCTGCTGACATTGATGTCATCCATTCCATTGGTGCGCACTTTAATTCCTTAAAAGCAACGTATCAGCGCGAGACGCAACTAAAGTACAAACGTATTTTGCTTGAGCACGCCAACCAATTCACCGAGTTGGTAAACCTGAAACTTCCGGTAAAACAACAGCAGCAAGTTTTGGCCAGCCTTGCCCTATTTCAGAGCAGCATATTGCTCATCGAAAATAGCCCTCAGATTGCCCACAAAAAAGTGATTAGAGCTTCGACACTGTTAGCGAACAATTTCCACAGCCAACCGACTTATTTGCTCACTCAGTTATTACCCATGCTCGCCCACTTTGGTGAGTACTCTCTTTATCATTTAACAGTGGAATGTCTCAAATCTCGTGGAGAAGCCATAAATCACCAACTTGAGTCCAAAAATGTCGACCCTTCAACGTGTATAAACATTGAAAATTTGGGTTCGATCCAAGAAATAAAGGACTACATTCACAGTTACCCATATTCAGTTGCCGCCAAACTTGACTATATATACGCCGTCAATAAAGCTCATATAGATGAGAAACTTAGCGACGACTATCTAGAAGAAATATTACAGTTAGAACTTCCTCCAAAATGGAATCAATGGATTAGTGATTCATCAAGGTATGGTTTTTCCACTAAGCCGCCTAGCCCATTTTCAACATTCAGCCGACAGGAGTCCACATGCTAGACTTTGATGCTTTAAACGCCTATTTAGACAATGACAGAGACGTCATTTACGCCGTTTTGTCTACATATCAAGAAGACCATGGCAATTCGCTACAAGAGATCGAAGAGTTGGTTCAACAACAAGATTGGGGCAAGCTTCATTTTACCGTGCACACCTTAAAAGGCATTTTAGCCAGCTTTGGTGAAGAAACGGCCACAGTTGCATTGGAAAGAGTAGAACAAAACACACTCAATAAGCTTGCGCCGCAAGATGATGATCTTTCGGTTATCTACAGCGAAATGAAGATCATTAATCAACAAATCGATGAGGTTCTTAGCACTTATTAGTCGATAGAATTAAAACGTGCATGGCGATACTTAACAGCCGACACAGCTAAAAGAGTTGAGGTGCTTGGAAACATTGAACCTCGACTCTTAACATTTTTCTCATCATTTCTCCTCTCAATTATAGTTCTAACTCACACCCATAAATTCACGTCACTTATATAGATAAACCGATGTATAACACATGCTTTATAAACTATCCGTCTTAATGTTTTAAACGAAAAACCAACACACTTGATGAGATGCAAAATAGTTAAATATTTGTAGATCTTTTTGTGACATAAACATACGAAATTGCATTTTATTTATTGGTAAAGAAGAAATTGTTATCTACACTCTAATGAAACCAAGCGTTAATCACTTGGTGGCATAATAAAAAAACTAAAACGTTCAGTCGGCTAGATAAGGACAAGGAAATGAACAACGATAGTTTTGCTGCGTTTCAGGGGCTCACGGATGAAACACCCATTACCGAATCATTTTCTACCAGTGCAGACCCTTATGCTCATTATCTGAAAGATATTGTTGGCATTGATCTGCTGTCGCGTGAAGATGAGGTGTATTACGCAAAATTGAATCGCGCGGGTGATAAAAAAGCGCGTGATGTCATGATCGAATCAAACCTGCGCCTTGTTGTGAAAATCGCAAAGAGTTACCTAAAACGTAAAGGCAATAATTTCACCCTGCTCGACCTGATCGAGGAAGGCAACATTGGCTTGATTAAGGCCATCGACAAATACGATCCAGAACCAGGCTATCGTTTTTCAACCTATGCTGTTTGGTGGATCCGCGAAAACATTGAAGCCGCACTCATGAACACGGGTCGAACCGTTCGATTGCCAGCCCACGTGTGTAAAGAAATAAACAGCCTCGCCTCAAAAAAGCTCGATGCAAGCAAAAAAATGAGTAAAGAGGTTTCAATTTCTGAGCTATCAGACAGTTCAGGTGTAAAGGCCGAACGCGTCGATCAACTGGTGGCGTTAAGCGGGTTTATTGACGTGACGACAACGGTTGGAACTAGCCATGCGCCTATGGTGCTTGATCAATGCGAAAGTGAATATATCCCAGACCCTCAACAAGATTGTGAGGATCAATCCTTTACCCAAGCTCTAGAACAAATCATCTATACACTTCCTCCAAAATTACAAAAGGTGCTCATCCACCGTTTTGGTTTCTTTGATAACAAGGTGAAAACGCTGTCTGAGGTCGGACAAATGTTGGATGTGAATGTTTCTAATGAACGTGTTAGACAAATGCAGAAAGAAGCGGTCGAAAGAATTCAAAAACGACTCAAATTTGATGGTTGGGTGTAAGTCGTAGCCCAGTTGAGAATTAGTTGAAAATAACGTTAAGCCAAAACAAAGACCTTTAGGGTGAGCCTCCAAGCTTGCCCTTTTTGTTTGCTGATTCGTTAGAAAAATAAAAAAATCGTAAGCACACGAACCCTAAGTCGCTAATCCCTAATGCCTAATGCCTAATGCCTAATGCCTAATGAAAAATGACAAATGCCACACCATTAACTTACCTTAAAGAAGTGACTCGCTCACTGCGCAAAATGAGATAATTGATATAAGTGGTTTCAAGACAATCTTGTTCCCACACTGATAAAATCCGTTTAGCCGCAAAATAATAATCTTTGTTTCTCAACAACATCCCAACGGTGCGGCTAAGCTTTTCAAATCGAACGTGATCGCTCGCAGAGATGTAGTCATCGTCACTTTCAATAATGGGCGCTAAACCATCAGCAAACCAATTATTCAATATTTCTCGCATCTCTAATTCAGACTCAGGCACATCCACACTCGACAACTCTCGATGTTGAGGCGGTGGCACTATGTACTTCGACGCTTGCGGTGAACTGACATAACGATACATGTCGTCCCTCCTGTCTAACGGACCCTTCTAATAATTAAGGACATATTTACCTGTTCTCAAGTTTATTTAGCGAAACAAAAAAATAAATAAAAAAAAGCCATGTATCAATAACTCTACATGGCTTTAATGAGGGCAACTTTACGCTGCCCTATCTGCTTGTCGGTTTAGACTAAAACTAAGCCCTCTCGATTAAATCGAGCTTTGGTCGAAGTCGTTGCCTTGATCCGTTCCAGTTTGAGAATCTGAATCGAAGCTTCCAGAGTCGTCCGTGAAGTCAACACCTTGATCTTGACCACCTGAACTTGTCCAGTCGCTGCCACCAGATTCCATACCCGCCATGTCCGGTTGCTGTTCTTGCGTAGAACCTTGCATGGTGTATTGATCATCGACCTCAACTTCAACAGAACCGCTAGCACCGTCTATTGAGCTACCCAATTCGTCGTAACCTTGGAATTGGATCTCGCTAGTACCTTCGTAACCTTCTGGGAGTTCGACAGATACAGGCTGCTCTAGGTTGCCACTGATTGTGAAGCTACCATCACCGTTATCCAGTGCATTGCTCACAGTAGCGCCCTCAGGTAGACCAGACATATCAGCGTAATCAACCGATTCGTTACCACTCACCTCATCTGGAATCGAGATAGAGATGGTATCGCCCGGTGCCGCAGTTACATCTGCTGCGCTGTCTTCAGTTTCAGCATCTTGAGCTTGGTCATCAGCTTGTTGAGCCACTTCCACTTGTTGCTCTTCTGTTGCTTGAGCAGCTTGGACTTGTGGTTCATCACTTTGTACTGAATCATCTTCAACTTGGATGCTTAAGCTGTGACTTGATACTTCACCGCCGTCGTTAACTTCAACATTCATCGCTAAATTGCCATCGAAGTCTTCGTTCGGCCAGTAAGTCCACTCACCTTCACCTGATTCGGCAAAGAAGCCAGCATCGTTCGCGTCTGCAACATCAACAACTTGTGCAGAATCACTGACGCCTAACTCATCCACCAGCTGTGCATCCGTGATAGTTAGTGAACCATCATCAGCTAAGGTATAACCTTCGCTCGCCGCTGCTTCATCGCCACTTTGGATATCCACATTGAAGAAGCTTTCGATGCGATTTTCGCCATCGGTCGCTATAAACCCAACTTGAACATCGCCGGTGTAGTCTTCAGCAGGAGTGAATTGATAGTTACCTTGGTTATCGCTCTCAATTACGCCCTGACCTTCCATCAAGCTTACTGACTCAATGCTCAAGCTGTCGCCTTCTGCATCGCTCAGATTCGCTAACATGTCTTCATCAGTGAACGACAAGGTGGCATCCGCTGCGATTTCCGTCGTTGTGATGCTGTTAACTTCTGGTGCTGCATTCCCTTGCGAGCCACCTTCTTTCACGACTACGCCAGTTTGCTCATCATGAAGCACGCCATCTTTATCAACTACGTACGCAATGTCTGCTTCGCCCGTGAAGCCTGGTGCTGGTGTGAACGTCCAAGTGCCATCGCCATTATCGACAATCTCACCTTGGCTGCGGTCGGCAAGATGAACCAGTTTCACTTCATCATCGCTGTCTGCATCCACATTCTCAGCCAAACCAATTAGGTCGTCCGCCGTTAGGATGATGGAATCACCCGCCACAGTTTCGAAATCACCTGAATCGATACCATCATCAAACGCTTCCGGCTCATCTCCGTAATCAACCGTTGTTGCGCTTACGGTTACGAAGAACTCACCATGGAAGTCTTCAGGCGGCGTCATTTGAATGTTTGAGATATCCCAGTCGAACAGGTCGATGTATTGACCTGGCTCGGTGATCATCACGGTATTCACACCATCTGTTACCTCGAATCCAACAGGGAAACCTGTCATCACCAAGTTACTTAGTGTTTCTGAATCATCGACTAGGCCAACGTTCAGTCCCAAGTGACCCGTTTCATCTTCGCCGAAGACTAATGGACCGTCATGGTCAGTTGAAATAACCGCGCCATCTGCGACAGGACGTACGTACACAGGAACATCGAGAACCGTTTCGAACTCACCGTCACTCACGACAACTTGTAGGTCAGAAACACCCGCAAAGTCGCCTGTTGGTGTGAATGTCCAAGTACCATCACCGTTGTCTGTAACTTCTCCGCCATCTTCACCGTCTGCGGTGATAATGCGAGAAACAACAAGGTCTGCGGTATCAATGTCACCGAACAAGTTCATCAAGTCGCCAGCATCGAAGGTGAACGCGCCATCTTCGTCTGTGGTCATCATTGCGTTGCCGACATTGAATGGTGCGTCGTTAACCGGAATGACATCCACATTCAGCGAGCCATCAACCACTTCTTCACCGTCAGTAGCTTGATAACCGAGTTCTACTAAGCCATTAAAGTCTTGAGTAGTCACTAAGTGATACATGCCGTCTGGTTGCTGAGTTAAGGTCGCATTCGCTGGTGCTCGTACTGTGATGCTCTCAATGCTGATCTCGTCGCCATCAAGGTCTGTCACTTGACCCGCGATGTAAGCAGGGTCAATCACCATGACCACATCTTCTTCGCCTTGCATCTGAATGGTTGGCGCTTCAGGTGCATCATTCACTGGCGTAACATCGATGTTGCCGTCGACTGAAATTGTCTCTTGGCCATCGCTAACGTTAAACGTCATTGGCACATCGCCATTGAAGTTTTCGTTTGGTGTAAATGACCAAGTACCATCTTCGTTATCTAGCAACTCACCCAAGCTAGGGTCGATTTGTAGACCAGAAGCCGACAGCTCGTCTGCGGTGTTATCGATGTCGGTAGCTTGAGCTAACAACATGTCTTGTGTGATTAGGATGGTGCTGTCTTCGGCTGTGGTTAATTTCACATCCTCAGATTCAGGTCCATCGTTCACAGCCAGAACTTCGATACCTGCCGTTGTTGTTGCCGTTGCACCGTCATCATCGGTCACAACCACATCTAGGCTGATATCACCATTAAAGTTCTCGTTTGGAGTGAAGGTCACAGACCCATTATCGTTTTGAACCAAGGTGCCGTCAGAGCCTGAGTAAGTCACGCTTTCAAGCGACACTTCACCATCAACGTCAGAGCTATTAGCAATTAACTGCTCAGGGCTGATTGTGATGGTGCCATCTTCGTTCATTTGGTAAGACGTAGAACCCGCTACCGGCGCATCGTTAACATCCGTTACCGTCACACCAATATTGGCATCGACTGTCTCAGTGCCATCAGTCACTGTGAAGCCTAGGTTGACATCGCCATTGAAGTTCTCGTTCGGAGCAAAGCTATAAGTGCCGTCACCGTTATCAGTGAACACACCTTCTGCGCCCGTGTAAGACACGTCAACGATAGACAGGTCATCGCCGTCAATGTCTGCAGCACCTGCTAGTAGGTCTGCATCCGTGAAGATTAGCGTTCCATCTTCCTCAACAGTAAAGTTTTGGTCTTCTGCTGTTGGTAGGTCATTGACTGGGTTAACCGTTAGGTCGACTCCAGCTTGAACAGTTTCAAGGCCATCTGACACATCGAAGCTCAAATCAATGTCACCGTTGAAATCAGCATCCGGAGTGATAGTAAATGAACCATCTTCGTTCGCTGTTACGGTCGCATTGTCACCTGCAGATAGGTTGCTTGCGGTTAGTGCATCACCATCAACATCGGATGCGTTAGCCAGCAACTGCTCTTGAGATAGCGTAATTGAACCGTCTTCATCAACCGAGTAAGCCACGTTTCCGGCCACTGGTGCGTCGTTAACTGCAATAACTTCAATACCAGCGGTAGTCTGAGCCGTTGCACCGTCGTCATCAATAACCGTCACATCAAGGTTGATGTCGCCGTTAAAGTTTTCGTTTGGTGCGAACGTTACCGACCCATCTTCATTTTGAACCAAGATACCGTCTGCACCTGAGTAGCTCACGCTATCAAGCGACACTTCACCGTCCACATCGGAGCTGTTAGCAATCAACTGCTCAGGGCTCAATGTGATGGTGCCATCTTCGTTCATTTGGTAAGACGTTGCGCCTGCGACTGGTGCATCGTTAACGTCTGTTACCGTTACGTCGATGTTTGCATCGACTGTCTCAGTGCCGTCAGATACTGAGAAGTCTAGACTTACGTCACCATTGAAGTTCTCGTTCGGTGCAAAGGTGTAAGTGCCATCGCCATTGTCGGTGAACACACCCTCTGTGCCAGTGTAAGACACGTCGGCAACTGAAAGCTCATCACCATCAATATCAGAAGCACCCGCTAGCAGTTGCTCGTCCGTAAAGGTAAGCGAACCGTCTTCTTCAATGGTGTAAGCGACATCTTCTACAACTGCGATGTCATTCACTGGATTCACAGTAAGGTCAGCCGTTGCAACAACCGTTTCAGTACCATCAGAAAGGTCGAAGCTTAGGTCAATATCGCCATTAAAGTCAGCATCCGGGGTAATGGTAAATGAACCATCATCGTTTGCCGTAACGGTCGCGTTATCACCGGCGGTTAGGTTGGCAGCGGTAAGATCATCGCCGTCCACATCCGATGCTTGAGCAAGCAGCTGCTCTTGGCTTAGTGTGATTGAACCATCTTCATCCACTGAGTAAGCCAAGTCACCTGACACTGGCGCGTCGTTAACCGCGATAACTTCAATACCCGCAGTGGTTTCAGCCGTTGCACCGTCTTCATCAGCAACGGTGACATCTAGGCTGACATTGCCGTTGAAGTTTTCATTTGGTGCGAAGCTGTAAGTACCATCACCATTGTCAGTAAAGATACCGTCTGCGCCTGAGTAGGAAACGTCGCTAACGGATACATCACCTTCAATGTCTGAGCTGTTCGCAAGAAGCTGTGCTTCAGAGATAGTAATCACGTTATCTTCGTCAACGCTGTAGGTCGTTGAACCTGCAACCGGCAAGTCATTAACAGCAATGACGTCGATACCTGCGGTTGTTTCAGCGGTTGCGCCATCTTCATCCATAACAGATACATCAAGACTGATGTCACCGTTAAAGTTTTCGTTTGGAGCAAAGGTGTAAGTACCATCACCATTATCAGTGAATACACCATCAGTGCCGCTGTAGCTTACATCGCTGACAAACACTTCCCCTTCAACATCCGAGCTATTCGCTAGAAGTTGTGCATCGCTTAGGGTGATACTGCCGTCTTCTTCAACACTGTAAGTCGTAGAACCCGCTACCGGTACGTCGTTGATTGGAACCACTTGAACATCAATATTCGCCGATACAACATCTGTACCATCACTCACATCGTAAGTTAGGTCGATATTACCATTGAAGTTCTCGTTTGGAGCAAAGGTATAAGTACCGTCGCCGTTATCCGTGAACACACCGTCTGTACCTTCGTAGTTAACCGACTCGACAGAAAGATCATCGCCGTCAATATCCGTTGCACCAGTCAGTAGCTGTTCATCGGTAAAGGTCAGCGAACCATCTTCATTAATGGTGTAGTCGTGGTCGTAAATTACAGAAAGGTCGTTAACTGCTGTTACGGTCACGTCTAGTTCCGCTGGAGTAACCCCACCGTTGCCATCGTCTACGTTGTAGCTAATCGAGAATTCACCATTGAAGTTCTCTTCCGGTGTAATGGTGTAAGTACCATCACCATTGTCAGTGATAAGAGCGTTCTCAATGGAAACATCTCCAACACTTGGTTCGTTACCACCCGTTTCACCAGAATCATCACCTTCCTCGCCGGTTAGCAATTCAGAGATATCAATGCCGTTTTCATTCGCGAGCGCTTCTTCTGCCGTTGGTAAATCAAACGCATTCTCGCTGCCTACATCTTGGCTTGGAACAATAACGCCGTTCACGATATCAAATACATGCCAGTGGTCACCCGATGGGCTTTCAGATAAATCAGGGCTAAAGGTTTCAACCAATGTATCGCCTACAAACACCTGAACTTGTACATCTTCAACACCATCTACATCCCAACTTCTGCTGGTGTAGTTGTGTACTGAATAGTGCATGTCCGCATCTTGGTAGTTTGGAATGGTGATGGTTTCAGGGCCGCCACCATTTGTGTCATCTACATCTTGCTGAACAACGTTACCTTCACCAAGATCATGGCTCATGTCGCGATAGTAAATATGGTCTAGCTCATTGCCATTCTCTGTATCGTAAAGCCATAAGTGGTTATCCATATCACGTGGACTGTCGCCCCATGTGACCACGATACGCATATCTGTTTCTTCAAGTACTTCCGATATTGCGGTTACGCCACCGTTGGTATCTTCACCAGCTGGAACTAGGAAGCTGCTAGTAATAGAGCCTTCTTGTTCAATAGTGACGGTACCTTGGTCAACAACAGGACCGCTCACAGAGTAATTACCGGATTGATCCGTCTCCGTCGTGTAAGAATGACCTGCGTTGTCGGTTAGCGTAACATCCGCACCTGCGATTGGATTGCCAGTTTCAGCATCCAACACAGTACCTGTAACGGTCGTTTCATCGCCCTGCTCTCCGATAATTGCGGTCATGTCATCGTCTTCGATGTCAGTCGCGAATTGTAGGAGCTCTTCTTGAGTAATGGTGTATGAACCGTCTTCTTCAATGGTTATCGCCACATCAGCAGAAACAATTGGCGCGTCGTTAACTGGGTCAACGGTCAAGCCTAAGTTAGCGGCAATTGGTGTGTCGCCATCGCTGATGCTGTAGGCAACATCGATGTAGCCATTGAAGTTTTCGCTTGGAGTGATTGAGAACGTGCCATCGCCATTGTCGACAATCGTTGCATCGTCACCCACTAATGTTAAGTCGGAAGCGACAAGGTCGTCGCCCTCAATATCAGCGGCATTCGCAAGTAACTGCTCCTGCGTGATAGTGATGACATTATCTTCATCAACGTTCGCATAAACATCAGATGTCGTTGGCAAGTCGTTGACTGGGTTTACCGTCAGATCGGCGTTCGCCACAATCGACTCAGTGCCGTCCGAAATATCAAAGCTTAGGTCGATATCGCCATTGAAGTTCGCATCTGGCGTTACCGTAAAGGTGCCATCACCATTATCAACAACGGTTGCATTATCGCCTGCGCTTAAGTTGCTTGCGGTCAGATCATCGCCATCCACATCAGATGCTTGAGACAGCAACTGCTCTTGAGTCAGAGTAATGGAACCATCTTCATCAATGCTGTATGCCAAATCACCCGATACAGGTGGATCGTTAATTGGAAGAACATCAATACTTGCGCTAGTGGCTACTGTCGCACCTTCTTCATCTGTCACCACTACATCTAGGCTAACATCGCCATCGAAGTTTGCGTTCGGTGCAAAGCTGAATGTGCCGTTACCGTTGTCAGTAAAGATACCGTCAGCGCCTGTGTAAGTAACGCTATCAATCGCCACTTCGCCTTCAATATCCGAAGAGTTCGCCAACAGTTGCTCTGCACTGATGGTGATAACTTCATCTTCGTTGACTGAGTAGCTGGTTGAGCCTGCGATTGGCGGATCGTTCACCTCAAGTACAGTGATTCCCGCTGTGGTCGCTTCTGTTGCCCCTTCTTCATCGGTAACAATAACCGCTAAGCTCACATCACCATTGAAGTTCTCGTTTGGCGAGAAAGTATAAGTGCCGTCACCGTTGTCTTCGAACACACCGTCACTGCCAGTGTAAGACACGCTATCAATCGCAACCTCACCTTCAATATCTGAAGAGTTGGCTAATAGCTGTTCGTTACTGATCGTGATTGAGTTGTCTTCATGCACAGTGTAAGACGTGCTACCCGCCACTGGTGGATCGTTCTCAGGCGTCACGCTCACATCAATGTTGGCTTGAACCGTATCCGTGCCATCTGACACATCAAAGCTGAAGTTCACATCACCATTGAAGTTCTCGTTTGGCGCAAAGCTGTAGCTTCCGTCACCATTGTCGGTAAGCACACCATCAGCACCAGTGTATGTCACACCTTCGACTGTTAGGTCATCACCTTCAACATCCGTCGCACCCGTTAACAGGTCAGCGTCAGAGAAGTTAAGAACCCCATCTTCACCAATAGTGAATGCTTGGTCTTGTGGCTCTGGCGCATCATTGACAGGTGTTACCGTCAAGTCTAGGCCAGCCGCGACCATGTCTTCTCCATCGGTTACATCGTAACTAAATTCGATATTACCGTTGAAGTTTTCACTCGGTGTAATGGTGAAGCTGCCATCGTCGTTCATTTGAACGGTCGCATTTTCATCATTGGTAGTTAGGTTGATTGCTGATAAATCATCACCATCAATGTCAACAGCGTGCTCTAGCAACTGCTCTTGAGTTAGCGTGATGCTGTTGTCTTCGGCTGTCACAGCACTGATGTCACCATCAACTTCTGGAGCATCATTCGCTGGCGAGATATGAATCGTCACATCTTGGGTTGCCGTCGCGGTGGTGCCCGTATCAACATCAGTCGATGTCGCATTTACAGTTAGAACCACATCACCATTGAAGTCACCTGAAGGGATAAACTCTAGCCCTTCTAGCTCGCCTGGTTGCAATGACCATGTGCCATCACCGTTATCGGTACCTGCAGAAAGCGAGCTGCCTTCCGGCACACCTTCAATCAAAATAGCAAGGTTTTCTGAACCATCGGTATCAGTAAGCGCCGCATCAATATCAAGTGGTACAGGTGTATCTTCGGTACCAATGATTTGGTAATCCGCGTCAGACACTGTGATTTCAATGTTATCGATGCCAAACGACTCATCACTTACACCTTGATTCAAGGTTGAACCGAAGCCTAACTCAAGTTGGCCGTCTTCAACGGGTACCGTTAGGTTGATTTGATGTGCTTGGTCATTCCAACCACTGAAGCCCTCACCTTGCGATACGCCGTGAACCACTTCGCCGACTTCATTTCCTTCTGAATCGTAAAGCGTTGTTGTGCCATCTTGAGTACGGAACGCAGAATTATCTAATGTCGTTAGCTCTTCGCCGCCGACAAAGATTTGGAACGACTCACCATCCCAAGAATCAATTTCGTAGAAGTTGAACGAGATATTAACTTCGCTCATATCACTTGGAATGTCGTAAGTTTTGCTGACGGCTTCATCACCGCCCGTTCCACCAATACGACCTAGCATGTCACCCGACTCGAAGCCTTGAGAGCTTTCTGTGCCTGTATTCCAACCGTTTGAGCCAGACTCGAAGTTGTCTGAAGCAATCACTAGGTCAGAAGCAATCGACAGCTCTGGCATATCAACCACAGATTGAACATCAATCGTCGCTTCTGCTGGTACTGTCGCGGTACCGTCATTCACGTCGAACGTCACATTCACATTGCCGTCGAAGTTTTCATTCGGTGCGAATGTGTAAGTGCCGTCGCCGTTATCAACCAAAGTACCGCTATCTGAAGCCACATTTTCAACCGATAGGTTATCACCATCAATGTCGCCCGCATTTTGCAGCAGTTGTTCTTCTGTGAAGGTAAAGCTGGTGTCTTCTTGAGTCACAAATTGTGGCTCACCGACTGTTGGCAGGTCATTAACTGGGTTAACCGTTAGGTCAGCCGTTGCTTGAAGCGTCGCATCGCCATCGGTAATGTCGAAGTTCAAATCAATGTCGCCATTGAAGTTAGCATCTGGCGTGATAGTGAAACTACCATCATCGTTTGCTGTAACTGTCGCATCACCACCAACGGTTAGGTTAGCCGCTGTTAAGTCATCGCCATCAACATCACTCGCTTGAGCAAGTAATTGCTCTTGGCTCAAGGTAATTGAGCCATCTTCGTCCACGCTGTACGCCAAGTCGCCCGATACCGGAGCATCGTTAACAGGCAGAACATCAATGCTTGCGTTGGTCGCTACGGTTGCGCCTTCTTCATCAGTAACGACAACATCAAGGCTTACGTTGCCATCGAAGTTAGCGTTTGGTGCGAAGCTGAATGTTCCGTCACCATTGTCGGTAAATATACCATCTGAGCCTGTGTAGTTAACGCTATCAATCGCCACTTCACCTTCGATATCAGAAGCGTTCGCCAACAGTTGCTCTGAACTGATGGTGATAACTTCGTCCTCGTTGACTGAGTAGCTCGTTGAGCCTGCGATTGGTGGATCGTTCACCTCAAGTACAGTAATACCCGCGGTGGTCGCTTCAGTTGCGCCCTCTTCATCGGTAACGACAACATCAAGGTTAACTTCGCCGTTGAAGTTTTCGTTTGGCGAGAAGGTGTAAGTACCGTCACCATTGTCTTCAAAGACACCATCAGCGCCAGTGTAAGTAACGCTATCGACGGCCACATCACCTTCAATGTCCGAAGAGTTAGCAAGTAACTGTTCGTCGCTGATGGTAATTGAGTTGTCTTCATGAACGGTGTAAGACGTGCTACCTGCAACCGGTGGATCGTTCTCTGGTGTCACGCTGACATCAATGTTGGCTTGAACCGTATCCGTGCCATCTGACACATCAAAACTGAAGTTTAAATCACCATTGAAGTTCTCGTTTGGCGCAAAGCTGTAGCTTCCGTCGCCATTATCAGTAAGAACACCATCCGCACCTGTGTAAGTAACGCCTTCAACCGACAGGTCATCCCCATCAATGTCAGTCGCACCTGTCAGCAAGTCTTCATCAGTGAAGTTCAAGATGCCGTCTTCGCCGATGCTGAACGTTTGATCTTGTGGTTGTGGAAGGTCATTGACTGGGTTAACGGTTAGGTCAGCCGTCGCAACCAGCGTATCTGTACCATCGCTAATGTCGAACGTTAGGTCAATGTCACCATTGAAGTTCGCATCTGGCGTAATGGTAAAGCTGCCGTCATCGTTAGCAACAACCGTCGCGTCTCCATCAACAATCAAGTTAGAAGCAGTAAGGTCGTCTCCGTCTACATCGCTTGCTTGAGAAAGAAGCTGCTCTTGGCTCAAGGTAATCGAACCGTCTTCCTCAACACTGTATGCCAGGTCGCCTGATACTGGTACGTCGTTGATTGGTAATACATCAACCGTAATAAACGTATCAACTTGAGCGCCGTCTTCATCTTGAATGGTCACATCCAACTGCACTTGGCCGTTGAAGTTTTCATTCGGAGCGAAACTACATGTACCGTCACCATTGATTGAGAAGATACCGTCTGGGCCATCGTAGTTGATCTCAACAAGCTCAACATCACCTTCAATATCAGAAGCGTTCAGCAGAACTTGAGACTCATTGAAAGTCAGTACTGAATCTTCATCGATGGTGTATGACGTTGGGCCAGCAATTGGCGGATCGTTCACCTCAAGGACAGTAATACCCGCAGTTGTTGCTTCGGTCGCGCCATCTTCATCCGTCACGACAACATCTAGGCTAACTTCGCCATTGAAGTTCTCGTTTGGAGAGAAGGTATATGTGCCGTCACCGTTGATTTCCAGAACACCGTCGCTACCACTGTAAGTCACGTTATCAATTGCGACTTCGCCTTCGATATCCGAAGAGTTCGCTAGCAATTGTTCGTTACTGATCGTAATAGAGTTGTCTTCATGAACCGTGTAAGACGTGCTACCCGCAACCGGAGGATCATTCTCTGGCGTCACGCTCACATCAATGTTAGCGGTTACCGTATCGGTTCCATCTGATACATTGAACGAGAAGTTCACATCGCCATTGAAGTTTTCATTCGGCGCGAAACTGTAGGTGCCATCGCCATTATCGGTTAGGACACCATCTGCGCCAGTGTAAGTTACACCTTCAACACTTAGGTCGTCCCCTTCAATGTCCGTTGCACCTGTTAATAGGTCTTGGTCATTGAACGTTAACACGCCATCTTCGCCGACTGTGAATGCGTGGTCTTGTGCTTCTGGACCGTCATTTACTGGTGAAACTGTTAACTCAAGGTTGGTAGAGACAACATCATCACCATCAGACACATCAAACGTAAAGCTCACATCGCCATTGAAATCAGCATCTGGCGTTAATGTGTACGTACCATCACCGTTATCGGTAATCGTAACGCTCTCATCATCGGTTGCTAAATTCAGAGCCGTCAACTGATCGCCATCTAAATCACGCGCATTAGCCAATAAGTCTTCTTGCGTAATGATGATTGAACCATCTTCTTCAACCGTTGCAGAAACCGGAAGTGCTTCAGGTGCGTGCTCAATGTGCGCGCCTGTCGCGTTAATGTAGATGGTTTGAGATACCGTTTCAGAATCATCATTCGATAACTCTGTCGCAGTTGCGGTTACATGAACTTCAAGCTGCTCATTGAAGTCTTCTGGTAACTGGATTTGTAACGCATTTTCGATAGCCGTTGTTGGTAAGTTCACCGTACCATCAGGACCAACCGTTACTTCACCGCTGTAGATTTGGCTGTTCACTTCACCGACATCGATTGTGAAGTTGAAGTCAGAATAGTCAGCATCACCGCCGCCATACAAATCTTCAAATCCGTAAACCAGCTCGCCGTCTTCATTAACCGTAGTACGAGTATGTTCGATACCATCTTGGTTTAGCTGAGAGCTTGAACCACCATGGAAGATCGCGTCACCATTTTGGCCTTGAATCACTGTCTCGGTTCCATCAGCAGCCACAAAGACAAGTTGAGGATCAACCGTATCCATGTTCGCAGGCGAACCATCCTCAGCACGGAACTCGTACTGACCGTCTTGCATCGCATCAAAGTCGTTGTGCTGATGTCCGTTTGGAATTAAGAACAGGTTAAAGCTTTCGCCTTCCTCGACTTGGAAGCTGAATTGATCTTGCCCTGGAACAAGGTCGCCGCCACCACCAACTTGTGATGCGTTTTCGTAAACAACTTCAACACCTGTGATGTTGCCGTCTTCGTCTACTTTGTAGTAACCGGCCGCATTTTGGAAACCAGCCGTCTCACCTTCAAACGTTACTGTGATTTCAGTATCGTTGTAACTGGTGATACCGTTTTCTTGGTCATTCAGAACGCCTTCGTTATCGTATTGAATAACCGAACCTTCTGGCACACCATCTACTGTAACAGTGAGTGTTTCAGATAGATCTTGGTCGACAAGTGCCGCAGCAATGTTCAGTTCAACAATGCCGCCTGGCTCAACCAGAATTGCTTCATCATCAACGTTAACACCATCACCATCCGTGATAACTAAGTCAGGCGCATCAGCAACTGCTTCAATGTGAACATTAATGTCTTGTTCAACTTCATCCGTACCGTCTGTCACAGTAAAGCTGAACTGCAGATCACCACTGAAGTGCTCTTCAGGAACGAAGCTGAACGTGCCATCGCCGTTGTCGGTTACTGTGCCTTCATCACCAGAGTAATTGATGCTGGTAACGCTTAGGTCGTCGCCATCAATATCAATTGCAGCACTCAATAGATCTTCTTGAGTGAACAGGATGCTGCCATCCTCTTCGATGTGGTACATTCCTGGAGCAACAATTGGAATGTCATTCACCGGATTAACGGTCAATGTCATATCATTAGACGTGCTCAGCTCACCATCGCTCACCTCATAAGTGAATGCAATATCACCGTTGAAGTTTTCAGAAGGTGTCACTGTGTACGTGCCATCACCATTGTCTACAATGCTGGCGTTCGGATCATTGGTTTCAAGCGAAGAAGCAAATAGCTCATCGCCATCTTGGTCGCTCGCGTTCTCCAACAGCATTTCTTGTGTAACGAGGATTGAACCATCTTCGTCGACATCTGCCACCATCGGTGTCGCTTCTGGCGCATCGTTGACGAACTCAACTTTTAGGTCGATGTTTGCGGCAACCACATCAGTGCCATCGCTCACATCAAACGCTAAGTCAACATTACCGAAGAAGCCTTGCTCTGGTGTTAATGTGTATGTTCCGTCACCATTGTCTGTGACTTCTACCGTGTCGCTTGCGCTCGTTACATTCACAACTGACAGTTCATCACCTTCAACGTCTGTCGCTTGTGCCAGTAATTCAGCTTCGGTAATAGTAATCGCTTGACCATCTTCCGTAGCGAAAGACATGTCAGGCACGTCTGGGGCATCATTGATTGGATTTACGGTTAGGTTGAGGTCAGCGGCAACAGTTTCGATTGCGTCAGTGACATCGTAAGTAAATTCAATCTCACCAAAGAAATCTGCACTTGGTGTAATAGTGAAGCTACCGTCTGGGTTTTCTACAACAACAGCATTTGGATCGTTGGTCGCAAAGTTAACCGCTTCAAGGTTATCGCCATCTACATCGGTTGCATTCGCTAACAGATCCTCTTGAGTAATAGTGATTGAACCATCTTCATCAACAGTGGCTTCAATTGGACCACTCACCTCAGGGCCTTCATTGACAATTTCAACGTCAATTCTTGCAGTGCTTGGTGCACTTGCTTGGCCATCACTGATATCGAAAGTCAGATTCACTTCACCGTAGAAGTCTTCTGCAGGTTCGAAGGTAAAGGTATTATCACCGTTATCCGTTAACGTACCTTGCGTTTGGTCTGCAAGTAATAGGTTTTCGACATGAAGAATGTCGCCATCAACATCGGTCGCACCAGACAATAGGTCTTTCGCTTCGATGATCATGGAGCCGTTTTCAAGCATTTGGGTGTGCAATGGTTCACCCGGAACTGGCACATCATTGACCGGTACAACCGTTAGGTCTAGGTGCGTTGCAACTTCATCAGTTCCATCAAACACCTTGTAGTCGATGTCGATTTCACCATTGAAGTTTTCATTCGGCATGAAGGTAAACGTACCATCGCCGTTATCAACTAGCTCACCGTTATCACCACCGTAAGTGATGTCAGAAATAGACAGCGTATCGCCTTCCACATCTGTGGTGTTCGCTAGCAAGTCATCTGCACTGAACGTGATACCTTCATCTTCATCTGTCGATAGAACAATCGGGCCAGAAACGATTGGCGCATCATTTACTGATTCGAAATTGATATTGATGATATTGCTGTCTGTCAGCTCACCATCGGTAACTTGGTAACCAAGTTCGATTTCACCATGGAAGTTTTCATCCGGTGTTACCGTCCAAGTGCCATCACCATTATCGGTGAGTGTTGCATGCTCTGAGTTTTCACCCACTAGCTCTAGATTTTCAATATCAAGGTCGTCGCCATCAATATCAGATGCTTGCGCCAGTAGTTGCTCTTCGGTAATCACAACCGAAGCAAACTGGGCAGAACCATCGGTATCGACAGTAATATTCGGAAGATCAGCCGTTAACTCGATTTCGTTGTCACCCGCATGGATATTCAACTCAACCGTTTCAGTAATCTCTGAACCATCTACACCAATCGATGTAAACACCGCTTCATCATGACAAGTTTGTGACACTGTCATGTTTTGAACGACGTAAGTACCATTACCTTGCACGGTACCAAGCTCAAAGTAGGACACTGGTTGATCAACCGTTAGCGTGTAATCTGTCTCGAAAGTACCACGGTCTTCTTTGTGGTAAGTCATCGAGTCAATTAGGTCGCCATCCTCATTGAACGCTTTGATTTCTACTTCTGTAAAGTGACGAGACTCTTCCATGAACCAGCCACCCAAACCATCTAGGTGGAAACTGATTTCATTGATGTCTTGACCTTCAACTGAAACCGTCAGTTTCTCATCACCACTTAAGCCTTGGCGGTCAGTATCACCGATACCATGACCAATGTGGGTGTTGCCATTCCAGGCACCAAGAGGGTCATCGTTACTTTGAACAGTTACCGTTAAGTCACCATCTGAGAACTCACGCGTATAAGGGTCAACTTCTGTACCCCAGTCATCCACACTCGCGTTATCGTCAAACGTACCGATTTGTGTGGTGTGTGTACCTTCAGCAAGAGCATCTTCACTTGGAACAAAGCGCACTTCGGTATCTGCAGGAACTTCTTGTCCTACTTCCAGTACCACCCATTCGTCATTCACATTTGCTTCAATGATGCCGTTTTCTGGCGCTTGGTCTAAACGTAGTGCTGGTTCTTCACGAAGTGTCACACCAACTGTTTGGTCTTCTTGCGCTTGGATGAAGATTTCATCGCCCGCTTCTGGCGCATCGTTGACAGGGTTAACCGTCAAGTCGAGTGTCGTCAGAACTTCATTCTCACCATCACTGATGCTGTATGTGAAGTCCAACTCGCCATTGAAGTTTTCTGTGTGCGTAATAGTGAATGAACCATCGTCATTAGTAACAATTGTCGCATCTGGATCGTTGGTTTGTAGGTTAGATGCCGTTAACTCATCACCTTCAACATCGGTCGCATTAGCGAGTAACTGCTCTTGAGTAATGGTGATTGAATTATCTTCATCGACTTCAGCCTGAATGCCCGAAGTTTCAGGTCCGTCATTCACAGCGATAACATCGATGCCAGCGGTTGTGGTTGCGGTTGCACCGTCTTCGTCAACGACAACAACGTCTAGTGAAATATCACCATCGAAGTTTTCATTTGGCGTAAAGGTGTAAGTACCATTGCCATTATCAACAAAAGAGCCGTCATCACCGGAGTACGATACTCCAGACAGTGAAACATCACCTTCTACATCGGAAGAGTTTGCCAATAATTGCTCATCACTGATCGTGATTTGGCCATCTTCTTGAACTGTGTACGATGTTGAGCCCGCTACTGGTGGATCATTCTCAGGCGTTACGCTGACATCAATAACAGCTGATGTTGAATCAGTACCGTCAGAGACATCGAATGAGAATTGAACATCACCATTGAAGTTCTCGTTTGGAGCAAAGCTATATGTGCCGTCGCCATTATCGCTAAGAACACCATCTGCACCTGTGTAAAGTACGTTTTCAATCGACAGTTCATCACCATCAATATCCGACGCACCTGCAAGCAGGTCAGCATCGGTGAAGAGTAACGTACCGTCTTCTTCAATCGTGAACTGTTGATCTTGCGCTTGTGGCAAGTCATTAACCGGATTCACGGTAATGTCTAGGCCAACTTGAACTGAACCACCATCGTTATCGATGAT
The DNA here is from genome assembly GCF_041474275.1 of Vibrio sp. 10N.222.52.B7. NCBI lineage: Bacteria > Pseudomonadati > Pseudomonadota > Gammaproteobacteria > Vibrionales > Vibrionaceae > Vibrio > Vibrio sp. 10N.222.52.B7. The sequence goes on from NZ_JBFRTU010000044.1 coordinate 41,971, forward strand.
ATCGAAGTTCAGATCTAGGTCACCGTTGTAATCTGCGTTCGGTGTGATGGTGTAGCTGCCATCATCATTGTGTTGGATGGTCGCATTTTCATCAGTAGATAGATTGATAGCTTCTAAGTTATCGCTATCGATATCACCTGCTCTTGCTAGCAATTGCTCTTGGCTTAGCGTGATGGAGCTATCTTCATTGATGGTGTAAGCCAAATCGCCCGATACTGGCGCATCATTGATTGGCAATACATCAACGTTAATGTGTGTTTCAACCGTTGCGCCATCTTCATCTTGAATGGTCACACCCAGTTGAACCTGACCATTGAAGTTTTCGTTGGGTGCAAAGCTGCATGTACCATCACCATTTACAGTGAAGATACCGTCAGAGCCATCGTAGTTAATGCCAACAAGTTCTACATCGCCTTCGATATCCGAAGCATTCACAAGAATCTGAGATTCACTGAACGTCAGAACCGAATCTTCGTCAATGGTGTATGACGTTGGACCCGCAACTGGTGGATCGTTCACTTCAAGAACGGTAATACCTGCTGTGGTTTCATCAATTGCACCTTCTTCATCTGCAACAATCACATCAAGGCTGATATCACCGCTGAAGTTTTCATTAGGAAGGAAGGTATAGCTGCCATCGCCGTTATCTTGGAACACACCATCAGTGCCACTGTAAGTCACAGTATCAACCGACACCGCACCTTCAATATCCGAAGAGTTAGCTAGCAACTGTTCATCAGAAATTGTGATGGCATTGTCTTCATTGACCATGTATGAGGTTGAACCCGCAACTGGCGGATCGTTCTCAGGAGTCACACTCACATCAATGTTAGCGCTAACGGTTTCTGTGCCATCAGACACATCGAAACTGAAGTTCACATCGCCATTGAAGTTTTCATTTGGCGCAAAGGTATAAGTACCATCACCGTGGTCGGTCAGTACGCCATCACCACCTGTATAGCTAATACCTTCAACGGTTAAGTCGTCGCCATCAATATCGGTGGCACCGGTAAGTAAGTCGGCGTCTGTAAATTGAAGCGTACCGTCTTCTGCGATACTGAATTGTTGGTCTTGAGGAACCGGCAAGTCATTAACTGGGTTAACAGTAAGATCGGCGGTTGCTTGAACCGTGTCAGTACCGTCAGTGATGTTGAATTGAATATCAATGTCACCGTTGAAGTTTTCATCTGGCGTAATCGTGAAACTGCCGTCATCGTTAGCTACAACCGTCGCATC
>NZ_JBFRTU010000045.1:0-21514 GCF_041474275.1 Vibrio sp. 10N.222.52.B7
TGAAATCAAGTTTGTTACCGAAGTAACTGCCATTCCTAAGAATGACGTTTTGATATTCATCAACGAGTGCCCACACAGATTGATAGGTTTAAATTGTTAAAGAGCTTTTCCTTTTTGAGCTTCGCTCAAATCGGACGGCCATTTTAGCGATTTAAGTTTTAGTGTCAACCACTATTTTCAAAACTTTTTTCAAGCGCTTAGCTTGGCTAATTTGGCTTGCTGATTCGTTCTGGTTTCCTAAGAAGCCTTCCCGTTTCAACGAGGTCGCATTATAGAGATTTCGATCACACTGGCAAGCCCTTTTTGAAGTTTTTCTTACTTTTTTGATTGTTCGAGCGTTTTTTGTTCAAAGCACCCCATTTTCACTAGTATTCCCCTTAATTAAGGGCTTAAGGTGCCTATATAAAGGAGGATTTATGAGTTCAATGCGCAGTTATAAAGGAATATCCCCTCAGATTGGACAAGGTGTCTATATAGATACAAGTTCGGTACTGGTTGGGGATATCAAAATCGGTGACGACTCTAGCGTGTGGCCTTTGGTTGCAGCTCGAGGAGATGTGAACCACATTCATATTGGAGATAGAACGAATATCCAAGACGGCAGCGTTTTGCACGTCACCCATAAGAATGCAGAAAACCCTGAGGGTTACCCGCTATTAATAGGTAATGATGTCACTATCGGACATAAAGTAATGCTGCATGGCTGCACGATTGAAGATCGTGTACTTGTTGGTATGGGAGCTATCGTGTTGGATGGCGTGGTTATTAAAGAAGATGTGATGATTGGTGCTGGTAGCTTAGTGCCGCCTAATAAGGTACTTGAGAGCGGTTATCTCTATGTAGGAAGCCCAGTAAAACAAGCACGCCCATTAAATGATAAGGAGCGTGCCTTTTTACAGAAGTCAGCTGACAACTATGTTCAGAATAAAAACGACTATCTAGACTCTGTGCTTCCAGTTTAGAGCGCTTTGATCTGAATCCGATTAGAGGAGTCATACTCCTCTTCTTCTATTAACTCTTCCGCTAGCTCTTCAATATCGAAACGTAACTCTGAAAAGATAACTAAAGCTTGATCGCCCTCTTCTATCTCTTTACCTGCCAATCGTGATAATTCTTCAATAGATAAGACACATTCGATCAATGCACCCGACTGTTGTGCTGGGAAGGTGATAGATTGACTTGCTTCATCCCAATCTTGGATATCCGGAAATAGAATTGATTGATTCATTTTTTATAATTACCTTGTTACATCTCTAAGTTTCTACGTAATTCTCTTAAAATCTGTTTTGTTCCTGGGCGAAGGCCACGCCAAAGCATAAAGCTCTCTGCTGCCTGCCCCACTAGCATACCCAAACCATCATAAGCAGCATGAACACCGTTATCTAATGCCCATTGATTAAATACTGTGGTTCCAGATCCGTAAACCATGTCATAAACGGCGCTATTAGAATTGAAAATAGCATCAGACACTTCAGGAAGCTGCCCGCTTAGACCAGACGAAGTAGAGTTAATAATGACATCAAAGCCTTCATTAACATCACTTAGCCCCATCCCCTTGATGTTGCCATGCGAAGAAAACATCTCAGCCAGAAGTTCAGCCTTGGAGCTGGTTCGATTAGCGACCACCAGCTGTTGTGGCTTTTGGTCGAGAAGAGGTTGAATCACTCCTCTCGCTGCACCACCAGCGCCAAGAAGAAGAACGCGAGCTCCTTTTAACGCAACTTGATGTTGAAGAAGGTCTTGAACTAAACCTTCACCATCGGTGTTATCACCAATGATCTCTCCATCATCGAGCTTCTTAAGTGTGTTTACGGCACCTGCTAGTTCAGCTCTTTCAGTCAGGCGATTAGCGAACTGATAAGCATCTTCTTTAAAAGGTGCAGTGACATTACACCCTCGACCACCTTCGCTGAAAAAGGCTTTGGCAGCATTGATAAATTCACCTTGTTCTGGCTGGAGTGCTGTATAGGTAAGTTGTTGGCTGGTTTGGCGAGCAAATAATGTGTGAATGAATGGCGATTTGCTTTGCCCAATAGGGTTACCGAAAACGGCATAACGATCTACTTGCTGTGTCATATCCTTACCTAACAGAAATAATAAAAAGGGTCATCTATGTAGATGACCCTATCACTATCACTATAAGGAAGGAAGAACTACCAAACTCGAGGCTTTAGGTAGTCGCTATAAAGCAGAGCTTCTGGTGAACCCGCTTGTGGTTCGTAGCGGTATTCCCAACGAGCCAATGGCGGCATCGACATCAATATAGACTCTGTGCGCCCACCGCTTTGCAGACCAAATAGGGTGCCACGGTCATACACTAAGTTAAATTCAACATAGCGACCACGACGATAAAGTTGGAAGTCACGCTCGCGCTCACCGTAAGACGTCTCTTTACGTCGTTCTACAATTGGTAGATAGGCGGCTGCAAAGCCTTCACCGACCGCCTGCATATAAGCAAAGCTCTTATCGAAACCCCACTCATTCAGATCATCAAAGAACAGACCCCCAACACCACGTGTTTCGTCTCGGTGAGGAAGATAGAAGTACTTATCACACCACTCTTTGTGTTCTTGATAAACATCATCACCAAACGGCGCACAAAGATCTTTAGCAGTTTGATGCCAAGATTGGCAATCTTCATCGACAGGATAAAATGGCGTTAAGTCAAAACCACCACCAAACCACCAAATCGGGTCTTCCCCTTCTTTTTCCGCAATGAAGAATCGAACGTTCGCGTGTGAGGTTGGGATATATGGGTTTTTAGGGTGGATAACTAATGAAACCCCCATCGCCTCAAACTTACGTCCGGCTAACTCAGGACGGTGAGCGGTTGCAGAGGCAGGCATTGCTTTACCAGCGACGTGAGAGAAGTTAACTCCACCCTGTTCAAATAAAGCACCATTGGTCATCACGCGAGTACGACCACCGCCACCTAGACGATCGCCAGGTTCTCGCTCCCATGCATCTTCTTCAAACAACGCTACACCATCAGCTTGCTCAAGCTGCTGGCAAATCGAATCTTGTAGGCTCAGTAAAAACTGCTTTACTGCTTCTTTATCAATTGCTGACATCTTACTTCCTTTGCAGGGTTTAACCCTGTCTTAATATTTTCGACGTTTTTGCATCTCTAATTTCGCTTGGCTTCTCACGGCCACCCGTTTGGCCTTCTAGAATCGCGACTAAGTGTTGACCCAGTTGCTGTTGAACTTCTTCAGTCGTCATACAAGGCGGCTCGCCAGTCAGGTTGGCACTTGTAGAGGTTAACGGCTTGCCGAACTCATTACACATTCTTTGAACCAAAGGGTGATCCGTCACTCGTACCGCGATGGAATCAAACTGGCCGCTGACCCAGTCAGTAACTTTGCTGCTGGTTGGCATAATCCAAGTGACCGGACCTGGCCATGTCGCTTTCACTGTTACCAACTGTTCTTCCGTCAACTGGCTTTCATCAATATAAGGAAGCAGCTGCTCGTAACTTGCAGCAATCAAGATCAAGCCCTTTTCAACTGGACGCTGTTTTAACTCGAGTAATTTCTTGATGGCATGTGGATTATCAGGATCACAACCAACCCCAAAAACGCCTTCGGTCGGGTAAGCAATGACTTCACCTTGTTGTAATGCCTGCAATGTATGTTGAAAGTTATCCACGAGTTGCCTCATTAAGTCAGTTATCGAACTCGCTAAGTGTACAAATTATCATTCACTGTGACTAAAGCTATTTGTTTATAAAATGTATCAATTAACAACTTAGACTGACGCAAACGTTTTCCTTAAGTAATTTTACCCGTATAATGCGCGCAAAATATCTAATCACTAATTAAATCGTACCTGAAGGAGTTTGAGATGACTGTCGGTATTATCATGGGTTCTAAATCTGATTGGCCAACAATGAAGCTAGCTGCAGAAATGTTGGATCAGTTTGGCGTGGCGTACGAAACAAAAGTGGTTTCTGCTCACCGCACACCTCAGTTGCTTGCAGACTACGCAACCAATGCGAAAGAGCGCGGTATTAAAGTAATTATTGCTGGTGCTGGCGGTGCAGCGCACCTTCCGGGCATGGCTGCTGCTTTCACAAGCGTACCAGTTCTGGGTGTTCCAGTTCAGTCTAAAGCACTGAAAGGCATGGACTCTCTGCTTTCTATCGTGCAGATGCCAAAAGGTATCGCGGTAGGTACTTTGGCTATCGGTGAAGCTGGCGCTGCCAATGCAGGCATCCTAGCGGCTCAAATCATTGGTACACACAATGAAGAAGTAATGGCAAAAGTAGAAGCATTCCGTTCTGAGCAAACAGAAACGGTTTTGGCTAATCCAAACCCTGCAGAGGACTAATTTCCATGCATGTTCTTGTGTTAGGCGCGGGCCAACTTGCTCGCATGATGTCCCTAGCTGGGGCACCGCTGAATATTGAAATTTCTGCTTTTGATGTTGGCAGCAAAAATATTGTTCACCCATTAACGCAAGCGATTCTAGGTAACGGCTTAGAAAATGCGATTGAGCGTGCGGACGTCATTACTGCTGAATTCGAACATATTCCTCACGATGTACTTGAGGTGTGTGAGCGCAGCGGTAAGTTCTTACCGACAACAGAAGCAATCAAAGCTGGCGGTGACCGTCGTCTTGAAAAAGCCCTGTTAGACGAAGCGAACGTGAAGAATGCTAAGTACTACGTGGTTAACTCTCGCGAAGACTTTGACGCTGCAATTGCTCACGTTGGCTTACCAATGGTGTTGAAGAGCACACTTGGCGGCTACGACGGCAAGGGCCAATGGCGCTTAAAGACATTAGACAATGTTGACGCGACTTGGGCAGAAATGACTGAGTGCATTACCGCGACCGACAACCAAGCGATTGTGGCTGAAGAGTTTGTTCCGTTTGACCGCGAAGTATCACTGGTTGGTGCTCGTGATACCAATGGCGAGGTTCAAGTGTATCCACTGGCTGAGAATGTTCACACCGACGGCGTGTTGAGCTTATCGACAGCGATTGATGACATTGAACTGCAAGAGCAAGCTAAAGCCATGTTCACTGCCATTGCTGAGCGTTTAGATTACGTTGGCGTGCTAGCACTTGAGTTCTTTGATGTTCAAGGTTCACTGCTTGTTAATGAGATTGCACCACGTGTTCATAACTCGGGCCACTGGACGCAACAAGGCGCAGAGACTTGTCAGTTTGAAAACCACCTACGTGCAGTGTGTGGCATGCCACTAGGTAGCACTAAACTGATTCGTCCAACCGCAATGATCAACATTCTTGGCGAAGATACTCTTCCTGAGGCTATTCTTGCTCAAGGTGGTTGTCATGTTCATTGGTATGGCAAAGAAAAGCGTGCAGGTCGCAAGATGGGTCACATTAACGTGAGCGCTGACTACAACGCAGAATTACAAAGAGCTTTGTGCTCATTGGCTGAGATTCTTGATAAGCAAGCCTACCCTGCTGTGCATGAGTTTGCTGAGCAGATGAAGTAAGCCTACATTGGCTTATTGATATAAAAAGTTTATTGGATACAAAAACGGCGCTCAGTGAGCGCCGTTTTTTTGTGTCTATAATATCGAGTTATTGAGATTGAATGTGGTGACACTTGCGATCAGCGCATTGCTTCTTGGTACCACTGGCTGTTTTCTTCTCAAGTAACAACGGGAACTGGCACTGTTCACAACGACCTATAACAGGTGGCTGATTAACGGCGAACTTACACTTAGGGTAGTTATCACACGCATAGAAGGTTTTGCCATAGCGAGATTTACGCTCAACCAAGTGGCCTCGACCACACTCAGGGCAGGCAACAAGTGGCTGCTCTTCAGGTTGTTCTTTCGGTTGGTCCAAAGATTCGATGTGATTACACTCTGGATAACTGCTACAGCCAATGAACATCCCAAAGCGACCTTGCCTTAATACCAATTCGTTTTGGCATTTAGGACACGGAACGCCCAGCTCTTTCACCACATGACCATCATTTTGATGAAGAGGCTTGATGTAATCACAGCTCGGATACTGCTTACAGCCTAAAAATGGGCCGTGCTTACCATGGCGAAGCTGAAGCTCCCCACCACACTGTGGACATGGTTCATGCTCTAACGCATGTTCATGTGCTGAAAAAAGCTGATTATCAATCTTACTACTCATGATAAGCCTGTATTAATGCAAGATACCTTGCTCTTTGGTGTACAACAGCTCTTCCATTTGCGTGTAAGCACTTTCATTACCCGGTACATTGAACAGTACCATTAAGATAATCCACTTCAGATCATCCAACTCAAATTCATTGGTCTCTAACCCCATGACACGATCAATCACCATTTCACGAATCTCTGTCGTGAGGACGTTGATCTGCTCAAGGAACAACAAGAAACCACGACACTCCATATTAATACGTGATATCTCTTTACTTGTGTAAACACGCATCGAGGTATTAGAGCACATAGTAATCGCCGCTTGGTTATCGGTATCTTGCAGTGCAGCAAGGTCTTCTAACCAATGGAGAGCCTTATAAATATCATCTTGGTGAAACCCCGCTCGAAGAAGTTCATCTTCAAGTTCGTCTTGATCCACCTGCAATTCAGAATCGCTATGGATGTAGGTTTCAAACAAGTACATCAGTATGTCCATCATCATAGCTTAGCCTCTCCCCTTTCGAATATAGCCACCGGAAACTGCAACAACATGCCCTGAGAGCTCAAGCTCTAAAAGCTGCATCATGACCTCATGCACAGGTATATGGGTTCTCTGTGCCAAAATATCAACGGGTGTCGCCTCTAATCCTACGTTAGCTAACAGCTGTGGAAATGGCAATTGTTCATTTTCACCCTCATTCGGCGTAGGTTCGAATAAGCTCGGCTGCTGATCTATAGACCAGTTTAACAGACTCTTTATTTCAATCAGAACATCTTGAGCATTTTGCACTAAACATGCTCCAGCTTTGATGAGACTGTTACCTCCGCGACTGGTTGGGCTATGAATAGAACCGGGCAGCGCAAACACTTCTCGACCTTGCTCCATGGCATAGCGAGCGGTAATTAAAGAGCCACTCTTCTCAGCCGCTTCCACCACCAAGGTTCCTAACGACAAGCCACTTATAATACGGTTACGACGGGGGAAATGTTCAGGTCTTGGTTTAGCACTCGGTCGAAACTCTGAAATCAGCGCTCCGTTCTCACAGATCCTCTCAGCTAGATTTCGGTGGCGGGCAGGATAAATGGAGTCCAAGCCAGACCCCAACACTGCAAAAGTTTCCCCTCTTTTATCTAGAGCACCATCATGAGCATAACCATCAATGCCCAACGCTAATCCACTGGTGACAATCAAACCGTTTTGGACAAACTCTTTGGCGAAGGACTTCGCTGTCTGCAGCCCTTCGAGGCTGGCATTACGGCTGCCGACCATTGCGATTTGAGGTTCAATCAGCTTTTCAACGTTACCTCTAACGAAAAGCACAGTAGGCGCCGAAGCAATCTCACTCAGCAATTTAGGATAATGTGGGCAACTCGGAGTCAGGATGTGATGGTTGGATTGTTTAGCTCGCCAAGCGAGACAAGCCTCTACCTCTCTTGGGGCCTGTTCTCTTAGATAGGAGATTTGTTTGGTTGATAAACCCAATGCTTGCAGCTGTTGCCCTGAGTAACCAACAATATTTAAAGGAGAATCAACACTGAGTAGGCGAGCAAGACGCTTTCCACCCAGTTGCGGAATAAAACTTAACGTTAACCAAGCGATCAGTTGCTCTTCATTCACTCGCTTCCCTCTTCTGTCACTGCAAGGTCCAAAGGCGATACCGCCACAATGTCATTACTTACTGGCTTTGAACTTTGAGTGATCAACGCGAGGCTAAAATACTCATAAGGACGAATGACGATCAAGCTACCGAGCGAGGTACTTGGTAGCTGCACTTTATTACTCGCCGCAGACTCTTTATAGCTGTATTCACCCTGCTTACCAAACACCACAGCACCGCTTTCGCTGAGGGTAAACATAGAACCTTGGCGAAGGTTATCCTGTGAACCTTTGTTGATCACCACTACCTGATTCTTCGCGCTGTACTGGCTGCCATCTAATGAGCCCAAGATATTAGCAAACTGACCTGCCGCACTAGGTGCAGGATAAAACGTGGTAGAGAGCTTCACCTGATCAACACCAAGTTCTGGTAGCACAAGGTCATTAAGCAGCACCTCTTGCAGCTGAGTGTCTATCTGCAAGCTGCTGAACTCAGCATCCACCTCTTTTAAGCGCGCAGTGGCGACCAGTCGCAAAGAGGTAATACTCGCTTGGGGTTGCTGCCGTTGGTAGGTTTCAACTGCGCGGTAGATACCCCACTTTTGATGTTGTTGGTTACCTGAGATAAACAACCGGTCTGCACCCGATAAGAAACGTTTACCATCACTGGTTCCTAATACTCGTTGTGCCGATTCGATATCTTGCTGCTCTACCAAGCGATCAGACTGTAAATAAGGTAGAACCAGTCCCTCGTTGACGGTAGGTACTGCTTTCTTCTCAGAAACACGAATCTTAGGGCTGAGTTTGATAACAGGCTTGAGGCTCAAGACAGGTTCACCATTAATCCAAACCAGAGACAATTTATCTCCAGGGTAAATAAGGTGAGGGTTTTCTATTTCAGGGTTTACCTGCCATAACCTTGGCCACAACCAAGGGCTATCGAGATACATCGCGGAGATATCCCATAAGGTATCGCCCTTAACCACCACATACGCCTCGGGTGCGCCTTGTTTAATGGTTAAAGGTTGCTCACTATTTTCAGCCATAGCGGCGAACGAAAGCGAGGCACAAATAAGAGATAAAGCGGGGGGAAAATGACGCATGACCTAGGTTCCTTGGTCTGAATATATGACATCTGATTTGAGAATTACCTTCAGGATGCTGTCATTTGACCTCTAAAATGTCTAGAATTGAGCCAACAAGGTTTAAGCTGTTTCGGCACAGTTCAATATTTCGAGTGTATATGTCTGTATTACAAGTATTAACATTACCAGATGATCGTCTACGTACCGTGGCGAAACCGGTAAAAGAAGTTACCCCAGAGATTCAAAAGTTCGTTGATGACATGATTGAAACCATGTACGACGAAGAAGGTATCGGCCTTGCGGCAACGCAAGTAGATTTCCACCAACGCATCGTTGTTATCGATATTTCAGAAACACGTGATGAGCCAATGGTGCTTATCAACCCTGAAATTACTGAGAAGCGCGGCGAAGATGGAATCGAAGAAGGCTGCCTATCTGTACCAGGCGCTCGAGCTCTAGTACCTCGCGCTGCAGAAGTAACGGTTAAAGCACTAGACCGTGACGGCAACGAATTCACATTCGACGCTGACGACCTTCTGGCTATCTGTGTTCAGCACGAACTTGACCACCTAGAAGGCAAGTTGTTTGTTGATTACCTATCGCCACTAAAGCGTAAACGTATCCAAGATAAGCTAGCGAAGATTAAACGTTTCAACGAGAAACAAGGTTAATAACCGCTGCTATTACTAAATTAGAAGGAAGCCTACCTTGAGTCAGTCTTTAAGAATTGTCTTTGCAGGTACTCCGGATTTCGCCGCCCGTCACTTGGCGGCGTTGTTGTCTTCGGAGCATGAAGTTGTTGCTGTTTACACACAGCCAGATCGCCCAGCAGGCCGCGGTAAAAAACTCACTGCGAGCCCAGTAAAAAACATCGCACTTGAAAACAATATTCCGGTTTACCAACCAGAAAACTTCAAGTCAGATGAGGCTAAGCAAGAGCTAGCTGAATTGAACGCTGACATCATGGTTGTTGTCGCTTACGGCTTATTGCTTCCGCAAGTTGTATTAGATACACCTCGCTTAGGTTGTATCAACGTACATGGCTCTATCCTACCGCGCTGGCGTGGTGCTGCTCCGATTCAACGCTCTATTTGGGCAGGTGATAAAGAGACAGGCGTGACGATCATGCAGATGGATATCGGCCTAGATACTGGCGACATGCTAAGTATCGCGACGCTGCCTATCGAAGCGACAGATACTAGCGCATCTATGTACGAGAAATTAGCGGGCCTTGGCCCTGATGCGCTTGTTGAATGTCTAGCGGACATCGCTTCTGGCAAAGCAGTTGCAGAAAAGCAAGACGATGAGCTTGCGAACTACGCGAAGAAGCTAAGCAAAGAAGAAGCGCGTATCAACTGGAGTGATGAAGCTGCGCATATTGAGCGCTGCGTTCGTGCCTTCAACCCATGGCCAATGAGTCACTTTGAAGCTGCTGAGAACAGCATTAAAGTATGGCAAAGCCGTGTGGCAGAGCAAACTTCTGATAAGCCTGCAGGTACCATTCTGCAAGCGGATAAAACTGGTATCTATGTTGCGACAGGGCAAGGCGTACTTGTTCTTGAACAACTGCAAGTTCCAGGTAAAAAAGCCATGTCAGTTCAGGATATCTTGAACTCACGTGCAAGCTGGTTTGAAGTTGGTACACAACTTTCTTAATCCGCTTTTAAAGCTGCTAATTACGCAGCTTAGAAAACCTTTACGAGGGCAGAGATGCCCTCATGTATTCAAATAAATATTCGGTACCCCTCATGAATGTTCGCGCTGCTGCTGCAAATGTCCTATTCCAAGTTGTCGATAAAGGCCACTCTCTGTCACACGCTCTCCCTGCGGCTCAAAAAACGATCCGTCCACGAGACCATGCTCTACTGCAAGAGATTTGCTACGGCGCACTTCGTTACCTGCCTCGTTTAGAGTCAATCGCTAACGAACTGATGGAAAACCCGCTTAAAGGTAAAAAGCGTGTATTCCACCACCTAATCTTGGTGGGCATTTACCAACTAAGCTTCATGCGTATCCCTTCGCATGCCGCGGTTGCTGAAACGGTTGAGGGCACTAAAACACTGCGTGGTCCAAGCCTGAGTGGTTTGATCAACGCTGTGCTACGTAGCTACCTACGTGACCAAGAAGAACTGGACGAGAAAGCCGTTAGTCACAATGCAGGCAAATACGGCCACCCAAGCTGGATTCTAAAAATGCTTCAAGAGAGCTACCCAGATCAATGGGAGCAACTGGTTGAAGCAAACAACAGTAAGGCACCAATGTGGCTGCGCGTTAACCGCCAACACCACACTCGTGACGAGTATGTTGAACTACTTAAAAACGAAAACATTGAATACACATTGCACCCAGAAGCAGCCGATGCCATAAAATTAGCTGCACCTTGTGATGTTACTTTGCTTCCTGGCTTCGACAGAGGTTGGGTATCAGTGCAAGACGCTGCCGCTCAGCTTTCGGTTGACTACCTAACACCAAAAGATGGTGAGCTGATCTTAGATTGTTGTGCTGCGCCAGGTGGTAAAACGGCACACATTCTTGAGCACACTCAAGACACTGAAGTGGTTGCGATTGACTGCGACATTAAACGTCTAGACCGCGTTTACGATAACCTTGAGCGTCTACAACTGCGTGCCGACGTAATTTGTGGTGATGCTCGCTACCCAGAAGAGTGGTGGATGGGTGATAAGTTCGACCGTATCCTACTTGATGCACCTTGTTCAGCGACTGGCGTCATTCGCCGTCACCCTGACATCAAGTGGCTACGTCGTGCGTCTGACATTGATGCGCTGGCTGAACTGCAAAGCGAGATTATGGATGCAATGTGGCGTCAGCTGAAAGAAGGCGGCACCATGGTTTATGCGACTTGTTCTATCACGCCGCAAGAAAACGTGCTGCAAGTGAAAGCATTCCTAGCACGCACTGAGAACGCTAGGTTGGTTGGGTCTGATATCGAAAATCCGGGTCGTCAAATACTACCTGGAGAAGAAGATATGGATGGCTTCTACTACGCAGTTCTAGTAAAACAGGCATAACAACTAACAGCGGCTAAGAATTTATTTCTTAGCCGCTGTTTCTTTCTAGTGCATTATCAAAATAAAGTTAGATAACTAGAATTACCACGGTAAAGAAAAGAGAAAGGCTATGAAGATCATTATCCTAGGTGCTGGACAAGTTGGCGGTACCCTTGCTGAAAACCTGGTTGGTGAAAACAACGACATCACCATTGTCGACCGTAATGCTGACCGACTTCGTGAACTTCAGGATAAGTACGACCTTAGGGTTGTAAACGGTTATGCCAGCCACCCAAACACACTACGTGAAGCGGGTGCGCAAGATGCCGACATGTTGGTTGCCGTAACCAACATGGATGAAACCAACATGGCTGCGTGTCAGGTTGCTTTCTCTCTTTTCAATACGCCGAACCGAATTGCTCGTATTCGCTCTCCTCAATACCTAGAAGAGAAAGAAGCGTTATTCAAATCAGGTGCCATCCCAGTCGATCACCTGATCGCACCCGAAGAGCTAGTGACCAGCTACATCGAGCGCCTGATTCAATACCCAGGCGCACTGCAGGTTGTGAGCTTTGCTGAACAGAAGGTTAGCCTAGTAGCAGTAAAAGCCTACTACGGTGGTCCACTGGTTGGTAACGCATTGTCTGCTTTGCGTGAGCACATGCCGCACATTGATACCCGTGTTGCCGCTATTTTCCGTCAAGGTCGCCCTATTCGTCCACAAGGCACCACCATCATTGAAGCCGATGATGAAGTGTTCTTCGTCGCAGCGAGTAACCACATCCGCTCAGTAATGAGTGAGCTACAGCGCCTAGAGAAACCGTACCGCCGCATCATGATTGTCGGTGGTGGTAACATTGGTGCAAGCTTGGCAAAACGCCTTGAGCAGAGCTACAGTATCAAGCTTATCGAGCGCAGCTACACTCGCGCCGAGAAGTTGTCTGAAGAATTAGAAAACACCATCGTATTCTGTGGTGATGCCGCCGATCAAGAGCTGCTGACCGAGGAGAACATCGATCAAGTTGATGTGTTCATCGCCCTAACCAATGAAGATGAAACCAACATCATGTCAGCCATGCTGGCGAAGCGAATGGGTGCCAAGAAGGTAATGGTACTGATTCAGCGTGGTGCTTACGTAGACCTTGTTCAGGGTGGTGTGATTGATATTGCTATCTCGCCACAGCAAGCGACCATTTCTGCGCTGCTTACTCACGTTCGTCGTGCTGATATCGTAAACGTATCCTCTCTACGTCGCGGCGCTGCAGAGGCGATCGAAGCGATTGCTCACGGTGACGAAACCACCTCTAAAGTGGTTGGCCGAGCGATTGGCGACATCAAGTTACCACCGGGCACCACTATTGGTGCGATTGTTCGCGGAGAAGAAGTACTTATCGCGCACGATAGAACCGTAATCGAACAGGATGACCACGTAGTGATGTTCCTAGTGGACAAGAAATACGTACCGGATGTTGAGTCTCTATTCCAACCGAGCCCGTTCTTCTTATAGCCTTGTTCTCGTGAGCTTCTTCTCGCAACTTTCTTTTGTGAGAACGGCGCTCCGGCACAAAGCTGTAATCAATTAAAGCTATGGTCTATTAAGCTATGGTCAACTTTCGTCCGATATTATTAGTGATAGGGTTAGTGTTATCAAAACTCGCCCTTTTCATGTACATCCCTACATTGGTTGCCTTTTTCACAGGCACCGGTGGCTTCCTCGAGTTTGGTCAATCAGTAGTGATCACGCACATTGTGGCGTTCATCTGCTTGAGCTTGGGCCGCTCCGCTAAGTTTCGATTAGGGGTGCGGGACATGTTCCTGATCACCTCTCTGGTCTGGACTATTGCCAGCGCCTTCGCTGCACTACCCTTTGTCTTCATCAACCACATCAGCTTCACTGATGCCTATTTTGAAACCATGTCGGGTATCACCACGACAGGATCAACCGTATTAAGCGGCTTAGACAGCATGTCACCAAGCATTCTATTATGGCGATCTATATTGCAGTGGCTTGGTGGTGTTGGGTTCATCGTAATGGCAGTAGCGGTTCTACCAATGCTTAACGTCGGTGGTATGCGCTTGTTCCAAACTGAGTCTTCCGATTGGTCAGATAAAAGCAGCCCACGAGCGAAAACGGTCGCCAAGAACATCGTGGCGGTTTATCTGGTTCTGACTGGCTTGTGCATCATTAGCTACCTGTTTGCAGGCATGGGTATCTTTGACGCAATCAATCATGCCTTCACAACACTGTCTACGGGTGGTTACTCAACATCAGATGGCTCAATGAACCACTTCTCTAACAGTGCTCACTGGGTAGGAACCCTGTTCATGTTCCTTGGTGGTCTGCCGTTCCTACTGTTTGTTAGCGCACTGCGTGGTAGAAAACTCTCAATCCTCTACAAAGACGCGCAAGTGAGAGGTTTCACCTATCTATTCTTGGTCACCAGTGCCGTGATATCGACATGGTTGGTGGTTAGAGATGGCTACACAGTCATGGATGCGATGCGTGTTTCGATGTTCAACATTGTGTCAGTCGTAACCACAACCGGTTTTGGCTTAGAAGACTTCACCGCGTGGGGCGCTTTGCCTACCACGCTGTTTGCCTTTTTAATGATGGCGGGCGCGTGCTCAGGTTCAACCTCTGGCGGTATCAAAATCTTCCGCTTCCAAATTGCAATGACCATGCTCCATAAACAAATGATGAAACTGATTCATCCATCGGGCGTGTTTGTTCAACGCTACAATCAGCGACCGGTGAATGACGATATTGTGCGTTCACTAGTCGCATTTGGTTTGATGTTCTTTATTACGATTATCTTAATTGCAGGTGGCTTGAGCGCGATGGGGCTTGATCCCGTGACCAGTATATCTGGCGCTATCACAGCCGTTGCCAACGTTGGTCCTGGTATGGGCAGCGTTATCGGTCCAACCGGGAACTTTGCTCCACTGCCCGACGCCGCTAAATGGTTGCTAAGCTTAGGAATGCTGATGGGGCGACTCGAGATATTGACGCTCATTGTTCTATTTTTCCCAGCCTTTTGGCGACGTTAACCAAGCACAAAATCAAGGAAACACAGATGAAATCATACGTACTTCTCGCTAGCGCATTGCTCGCAAACTCAGTATTCGTAAGTTCTGCCTTTGCTGATCAAATGGTCACCTTGCCTGATGGCAAGCAAGTGTTACTCAAAGATGATTTTACTTGGCAATACGTGGCACCAAAGCAAACGGAAGCAGCAACGACAACATCAGAGACTGCAGTGCCTGTCGTAGCCGTACCTGTCGCAACGAACACGCGTGGCACTACGATTGTGGTTAATAGTAAAAAGCCAAGCTTACAGCTGTCTCAGTCAGGAGTGGATGTTGTACTGGGTGCAAGTCGCTATGAAGATGGTGAGCTTATCATTCCGACAGCCATCACTAACCAAGGCACTCAAGCGGTCATTTTGGTATCACTTAACATCAGCGTATTTACTGCAGAAGGTGAGTTGTTGGCAGAAGAAGAAGTTGCTGTGTGGAAATCAATCAAACGAATGGCCGACACATACCTACGACCAAAGACGGGTGAAGAAGGCAAGCTCATCAAGCTCGACCTAGAACAACACCCTGAATATCAGATTAAAGCTGAGATTACTGAGGTACTGGTTCGCTAAACCGGAGTCACGTACAAATAAATAGCGAAGAAATGGCAAGCGCAGCCCGCCAACACAAACAAATGCCAGATGGCATGATTGTAAGGGATGCGTTTTGCCACATAGAAAATCACACCCAACGAGTAAATCACGCCACCGAGTGCTAGTAGCACCAAACCACCCATCTCGATATTCATCGCCAGTTGATAAACCACAATCAGCGATAACCAACCCATCGCCAAGTAAGTCACCAATGACAAACGCTTAAATCGGTAGACGAAGGCAATCTTCATAATGATTCCGACTAGCGCGATACCCCAAATCACTGCCATCAAACCCATCGCCAATGGTGTTCTTAAACTCACCAATAAAAATGGCGTGTAACTGCCCGCGATCAATAAGTAGATCGCACAGTGATCGAGAGTTTTCAGTAATCGCTTGGTCTTTTCTGTGGTGATCGAGTGATAAAGCGTGGAAGCGAGAAAGAGTAGGATAATACTGCTGCCATATACCGCCATACTCGCAATAGTCAGTATGTCGGCTTGATGGTCAAACGCACGAATCAGCAGCAGGATTAAACCAACCACGCCAAGCACAACACCCAAGCCATGGGTTATCGCATTGGCGCGTTCTTCGATGTCACTGTATTCGCTCGCCGATGATGCAGACATGATTATCCTACTAGAGTAAATGTTCGATTTGCCTAGTATTGCACATTAAGCTTACACGTGTAAGCTTAAATTTTTATGACATCTTTTATGACATTAATAACGCCTAAACGGTGTGATGAAGCTAAGGTCTCTAAAGCTACAGAACCAAAGAGCTAACTAAGATGCGTTGTCTAGATACTCAAGTACCATCTTGCCCGCATCTTGTGGTGACGTATCCAATGGCACACTCAATTGACGCTGCAGTTGGCCAATGCCTAACAAGCTCGCCAACATGCCTTTTGCACCATCGCGATTACGGTCTATCTCAAACCACAACTTAAGCTCGGTTTCATCACGATGAGCAACCACTTCCAGTTCACGCCAGCGGCCATGATATGGACCAGTGGTAGGGACAAACTCAAACTCTTGAACAAATGGCAGTTCAAAGCCCTC
Organism: Vibrio sp. 10N.222.52.B7; assembly: GCF_041474275.1. Taxonomy (NCBI): domain Bacteria; kingdom Pseudomonadati; phylum Pseudomonadota; class Gammaproteobacteria; order Vibrionales; family Vibrionaceae; genus Vibrio; species Vibrio sp. 10N.222.52.B7. Next base: position 16,533 of record NZ_JBFRTU010000045.1, read on the forward strand.
TACTGCTTCGCACTCAACTTGGCGAATGCGTAAACCTTGAGCTTCTAGTTCATTAAAAATACCATCAAGAAGTGCATCTGGGCGAACCGTTAAAATATCCTTATCCGATGGATCAATCGCCATCGCAATATCGAGCCCGGTTTCTAGCCACACCTTTGAATCACCAATCGTGACAGGTGTGTTCAGCGGGACATCAAACTCACATTCAAAATCACGGGTTTCACCCGGCTGAATAACAAAGGCATACGGCAGGCTCCATTTGGCCAACGAGTATGTCTGGTGCATTCGACGTGTTTGACCGCCCTCTTGCCTTTGCGAATTCATAGTAATTTCTTTGACGTAACGACAGCACAAGTTGAGATCGATATTGTCGATCTCTTGTGGCTGAGCGCCACCATAGACATGCACAATAATGCTCGCCTTCTTGCCTGGATAAAGCACTTCCTGTTGCAATACAGAATCCACCTTGGCAGATCCAATTCCAAAACTTGCTAACGTTTTCTTTAAGAACGACATATGCACCTCCTTTAAAGCATCATCTTAAGCCTGAAAGAGGTTCAAACTCAAATATACTGCTCACACTATTTTAGCTCTAATATCGTCTATTTATCACTCAGGCGTCGATCGATAACTTAGATAGTGATAATCTAAGCCTTGATATGCATGCATATCATTATCCTGATTTATTCTTCGGATTGGCGAAAGCCAGACGAGTGACGCTTCAAGCAATTGAGGTGGAGCTCATGGTAAATCAGGCCATTAGATTGGCAATGGATATGCCTGACCGTTAGGTAAATTAATGCGCCCAACAGCTGTCAGGTTCTCGCACACCAACCGTAGTGCGATGCGTCGTCGTAGTGGCTTTGTTGCTGCTCCAACGGCTAAGAAATTGGCTCCTACAATGACTCTAGTTGAGAAGACTGCTTTATTAGCACCGACTACAACGAAAGTGATTAAAGCCGCTTAACAAAAAGCGCAGTTTTTACTGCGCTTTTTTCTTGCCCGCTCCCATCTTGAAATGTGTTTACACATTGGTATTCCCTACCCGATTTGATACCTTAGCCACAAATCATTATAAAATTTGTGGAGAAATAAAGTATGAAGTGTCACCGCATTGAAGAACTGCTTGAACTGATGGAGCCTGAGTGGCAGAAAGATCAAGAGCTTAACCTATTAGAGTTCATCATTAAGCTATCAAAAGAAGCGGGCTACCAAGGCAAGCTTGAAGAACTGACTGACGATGTTCTTATCTATCACCTAAAAATGCGCAACAGCGAAAAAGATGAGATGATCCCGGGCCTGAAAAAAGACCAAGAAGATGATTTCAAAACCGCAATTCTAAAAGCACGTGGCCTTCTTTAGTCGCCCGTTAGTTTAGAGCTCAATTGCCGTATAGATAAAACACTCAATTTTAAAAAGCGACCACCAGGTCGCTTTTTTGTTTCTGTTCGCTATTTTTTCGTCACAACTGTTATGACTTTTGTTGTTAAAGGTTGATAGCGTTAAAGAAATGAGAACAAGATTGTCGCTATAATCGCCATCCATAAGAATCTTCTAAAATAATAAGAGTGAGTGCGATAACAACAAATGCACCAAGCTCAATTTCAACAGGTTCTCTAAACCATACTTTCAAGTAATGTCGTCATGCCCGACTTAACCGGGCAAACAAGCCACAAAAAGGATAGTCCATGAGTCAGGATAAAATCGATATCAAAGATGTGACTCCTAAAACCTTTAACCCGAAAACACATAAAGGTAATGGAGATCGATTTAACCCAAGTAACCGAATCTATGTTCGAGAAAGCAAAGGTAAATTCCAACAACTGCGTCGCTATGGCGGTTGGTTCTTACTTTTACTTTTTGCGCTTATCCCATGGATTCCCTTTGGTGAACGTCAAGCGATCTTGCTCGATATCGACAGCCAACAGTTCAACTTCTTTGGCACCACCTTATACCCGCAAGATCTGACCCTACTCGCGATCCTATTTATGATTGCCGCGTTTGGCCTGTTTTTCATAACCACCTTCTTAGGCCGCGTCTGGTGTGGCTATTTATGCCCGCAAACCGTCTGGACCTTCATGTATATCTGGTTCGAAGAGAAGCTAGAAGGCGCTGCCAATAAGCGAAGAAAACAAGACTCGGGCAAACTGACGAGCAATTTAATCCTCAGAAAAACCCTCAAACACATTGCGTGGTGGGCGATTGCCATTGCGACGGGCTTAACCTTTGTTGGTTACTTCATCCCAATCAAAGAGTTAGTGGTTGGCTTCTTTACCTTTAACTCGTCTTTCTGGCCGGTGTTTTGGGTACTGTTCTTTGCTGGATGTACTTATGCCAATGCGGGTTGGATGCGTTCAATTGTTTGTCTGCACATGTGTCCTTACGCGCGTTTCCAGTCGGCAATGTTCGATAAAGACACCTTCATCGTTGGTTACAACACAGAACGTGGTGAAAGCCGTGGCCCTCGCTCTCGTAAAGCCGATCCAAAAGAGCTTGGTCTAGGCGACTGTATTGACTGTAATCTGTGTGTACAAGTGTGCCCTACGGGTATCGATATCCGTGACGGCCTGCAATACGAGTGTATTAACTGCGGCGCGTGTATTGATGCCTGTGACAACACGATGGAGCGTATGGGCTATGAGAAAGGCCTGATCAATTACACCACCGAGCACAGACTTGAAGGTCACTCGACCAAGGTAATGCGTCCCAAGCTGTTGGGCTATGGCGCTATCTTGATCGTGATGCTGGGCTTGTTCTTCGCCCAAATCGCGAGCGTTGATCCTGCCGGCCTAAGTGTTCTGCGTGACCGAAACCAACTGTTTAGAGTCAATAACCAAGGGTTGGTTGAAAACACCTACACCTTGAAAGTGATCAACAAGACTCAACAAGAGCAAGAGTACAAACTCGATGTTAGCGGACTGCCCGATTCTATCTGGTATGGTAAACAGACGATTACTGTCGATCCAGGCGAGGTTTTGAACCTACCTATCAGTTTGGGCGCCGACCCAGAAAAACTGAGCTCACCAGTTTCGACAATTCAGTTTATACTCTCGGATAATGAAGAGTTTACGATGGAAGTCGAAAGCCGCTTTATCAAGAAGCTCTGATACCCGCACCGTAGTGCTTGGTATAACAACCCAATAAATGGAAAAAGGCTCAGTAATGAGCCTTTTTTATTCTATGACGATGCAAGCCTTTAACTTTGATAACCTGACTCCTGACTTCATGTGGTACGCACTGGAGAGCATCGGAGTTCGCGCTGAATCCGGGCTTCTCGCTCTCAACAGTTACGAAAACCGTGTCTATCAGTTCACCGATGAAGACCGTAAGCGCTACGTCGTTAAGTTTTACCGTCCACAACGCTGGAACAAGGCACAGATCCAAGAAGAGCATGACTTCGCACTCGAGCTTATCGAACAAGAGATGCCGGTTGCGCCTCCAATGCGAATCAACGGTGCAACCTTACATGAATACCAAGGCTACCTATTTGCACTATTTGAAAGTATTGGCGGCAGACAGTATGAAGTTGACAATCTAGATCAATTGGAAGGCGTAGGACGCTTTCTTGGTCGTATTCATAAAGCCAGCGCGGGAAGAACATTCCAGCATCGCCCGACCATCAGCTTAGATGAATACCTTTATCAGCCACGTAAGATTCTAGAGAACTCTCAGTTTATCCCGACGCACCTAGAAAATGCCTTCTTCAATGACGTTGACCTTCTGATCAAAGAGCTAGAGAGCCAGTGGCCGAGCAACATTGAGAATATCCGCCTGCACGGTGACTGCCACCCTGGCAATATTTTGTGGCGCGATGGGCCAATGTTCGTCGATCTTGATGACGCACGTAACGGCCCTGCGATACAAGATCTGTGGATGCTGCTCAATGGCGAGCGCCAAGATAAGCTGATGCAACTGGATATTTTGCTAGAGAGTTACCAAGAGTTTTGCGATTTTAATACCGCACAACTGAAACTAATCGAACCACTACGCGGTCTACGTATGGTGCATTACATGGCATGGTTGGCGAAACGATGGCACGATCCTGCGTTTCCTCTGGCCTTCCCGTGGTTTAATGATCCGAAATATTGGGAGCAACAAGTACTTGCTTGTAAAGAGCAAATTGCTACCCTGCAAGAGCCACCACTTTCGTTAATGCCTCAGTGGTAACAGCAATCGCAACATACAACTAGATAAAAATTCAAACATAATGGAGATTGGATAAATGAAAAAGCTATTCGCATTTTTCTCATTGATCATGTTGAGCCTTACCGCTCACGCTGCGAAATTTAACGAAGGTGAACACTACAAAGTTCTCGACCTAGAAGCATCAAAAAAACCAATGGTGACAGAGTTCTTCTCTTTTTACTGCCCACACTGTAATAGCTTTGAGCCAATCATCCAGCAGCTAAAACAACAGCTACCTAAAGACGCTAAGCTACAGAAGAACCATGTTTCATTCATGGGTGGCAACATGGGTCTGCCAATGAGCAAAGCTTACGCGACAATGATTGCACTGAAAGTTGAAGATAAAATGGTGCCAGTGATGTTTAACCGCATCCACACAATGAACAAGCCACCACGTGATGAAGAAGAACTGCGTCAAATCTTCCTAGACGAAGGCGTTGATGCGAAGAAATTCGATGCTGCGTATAACGGCTTTGCTGTAGATTCTATGGTTCGTCGCTTCGACAAAGCATTCAAAGACAGCGGCCTTTCAGGTGTACCCGCTGTTGTGGTTAACAACCGCTACCTAGTAGAAGCTCAAGGTATCAACTCTCTTGATGAGTACTTCGAGCTCGTGAACTTCTTATTAAAGAAGTAAGCCATTGATGAAAGGAAGCTTCGGCTTCCTTTTTTTTTGCTAGTTCAAAAATCATTATTGATAAATAATTAACCTGGAAGTTTAAAGCTTTACTGCTATTAATAACCCGTCCTAAGAACCGGTGGGCAAGGAGCCCTTGAATGAAAATAAAAATAACTCT